>NZ_JBQSWV010000016.1:0-78919 GCF_052377495.1 Corynebacterium sp. AOP36-E1-14 | reverse complement strand
CGGGCTGGTGCAGACCGGGCACGTCAGTGAGGAACACCTTCCGAAGGGCGTTGCTGCGTCGAACGATGAGCTTCTGGATGAGCTGCGCCGCCGCCTAAGCTGACCGCGCCCGGGTGCATACGTCACTGCTCGTGTGGCAAATCTTCCACATGAACGGTCCGCCCCGAACTTGTGGGGCATACCCTCCCCCACCAGCGACTAAAGACCGTCGAAAGCGTCCGCAATCTCGTCCAACGCACCATCAAACAGGTCCGAATAGGTGTCCAGCGTCATGGCCGCCGACGCGTGCCCCAACTGACGCTGCACAGTCTTAGGGGTGGCCTTCATTTCGTTCACCATGATCCCTGCCGCGACGTGACGTAGACCGTGCGCCGTGACACGCGGGAACGTCGCATCATCCGCCTGACAACGCTTCACCGCAGTATCCAACCACTTCCCATGCCCCGGGGGCTTCAGCGCCGTGCCGTCCCCCTGTGCCCACACCAACTCGGCGGGAGCTTTCCCCTCTAGCTGTGGCGCGATGAGATCCAACACCCGATGAGACACCGCAACCGTCCGGGCCTCGTGAGTCTTCGGCGTGCCCAGAACAATCCTCCCCCGCACCCTCACCGCGTTCTGCCGGATATGCAACCGCCGACGCTTCACATCCACGTCCATCACCCGCAGGCCCGCCAACTCACCCCACCGCAACCCCACGGTCCCCAGGGTCAGCACAATGTCCGGGTGAGCGCTGTTCCCCGCCAGGGTCTGCAACTGCCCCCACGACAGGTACACCCGCCTAGCCGGCGGCTTCGCGGGCAGCTTCACCGCCCCCACCGGGTTTGAGTACAGCAGCTTGTCCCTCACCGCCCGGTCCATGACCTGCTTCAGTTGAGCGACCGCACGCCGCTTCGTAGCCGTACCCGCCTCAATACCGTGCGCCCACTGCTCCACGTCCCCCGCCGTAACCTCCGACACGCGAACCTCACCCCAACGCGGGAGGACATGCACGCGCCACGTGGACTCCGCGAGAGTGAACGTTGACGGCTTCAGGTGTGTCTGCGACTCAAGCCATGCCGCACCAACCTTCCCGACAGTCCGGTTGCCGCGCGTGGGGTCGATGTAGCTTCCGGTGTTGCGCTCCAACAGGTTCTCGGCGGCCCAATGTTCCGCAGCTTTCTTGGTGACGAAACCTGTCTTGGTTCGACGCTTGCCGGACGGATCGGTGTACTGCACTCGGTATCGAGGCTTCCGCTTCGCCGGGGGCGTGTTGTCGGTTCCGCTGAGGTACTTCATGATTGACGACATGACCTAAAACCTACCAAAACCTACGCGTCAAACCTACGTCAACACTGAACTAATGTGCAGTTCATCGCACTGTGCGCATGTGTTCAAATACTGTCAGTCCATCCCGCACCCACCGCCACACTCACCGCCGCACCCAGTCCCTCAGGCCCGGAACACCCCGGGCCCGTGCCGCCAGCGGTAGTACGCCAGGCAGGCCAGCGTGAAGGGAACACCGAAGTACAGCGACGCACGCTGCGACGGGTCGAAACCCACCCCGATCAGCGAGGCGACCAACAGCACCAGCGCGGCGACGGGCACCCAGGGGAACAGCGGCGAGTGGTAGGCCAGGTCCTCGACCAGCCCTCCCGTGGCGGTGTAGCGGCGGCGGAAGGCGATCTGGGAGGCGGCGATGGCGATCCACACCGCCACCACCGCGAAGCCGGCCACGGAGACCAACGCCAGGAACAGTGAACCGGGTGCCACCACGCTGGACAGCAGCGAGGCCAGCCCGCCGAGCATGGACACGCACAGCGCGAGCATCGGGATCCCGCGCCGCGTGGTGCGTGCCAACGCCGCCGGTGCCTGCCCCTCGGAGGCCAGCGAGTGCAGCATGCGGGTGCAGGAGAACAGTCCTGAGTTGCCGGCGGACAGCAGCGCGGTGATGATCACGAAGTTCATCACGTCGGCCATGTGCGGCAGGCCGACGACGTCGAAGACGGTCACGAACGGGCTCTCGTCCAGCCCGGCGGTGGAGTAGGGGATGATCGCGGCGATCACGGCGATCGCGCCGATGAAGAACACCGTCAGGCGGAACACCGCGGTGCGGATCGCCTTCGGGATCGTCTTCTCCGGGTCCTTGGTCTCACCGGCGGCGACACCGATGAGCTCGGTGCCGGAGAATGCGTAGAACACCGCCAGGGTGGTGATCAGGATGCCGCCGATGCCGGTGGGCAGCAGTCCGTCGGGGGTGTTGAAGTTGCCGAGCCCGATCGCCCCGTCCGACAGCGGGTTGATGCCGATGATGGAGGCCGCGCCGACCACGATCAGCGCCACCACGGCGATGACCTTGATCAGGGACAATCAGAACTCGGACTCGCCGAAGACCTTCGAGGACACCGCGTTGAGGGCGAACAGTACGGCGGCGAACACCGCGCACCAGACCCACACCGGGACGTCCGGGAACCAGCGTTGCATCAGGATGCCGATGGCGGTGAACTCGCTGCCCAGGGCCACGGCCCAGCACAGCCAGTACAGCCAGGCGGTGGTGAAACCCCAGGCGGGGCCGAGGTTCCGGGTGGCGTACACGTGGAATCCGCCGGAGACGGGGTACACCACGGCCAGCTCGCCGAGGCACGTCATCACCAGCCAGGCGACCAGCGCGCCGATGCCGTAGGCGATCACCGCGCCCAGCGGTCCCGCCTGGGAGATGGTGTAGCCGGAGGACACGAAGAGCCCGGAGCCGATCACACCGCCGAGTGCGATCATGACCAGGTGGCGCGAGGCCATGGTGCGTTGCAGCCCGGTGTTCGAAGTTTCCGGGGGTTCGGATCTGTCCGGGGCGTCCGAGGAGACTGTCATGGCTGACACTCTACGGTCCGGTCTACAGTGGACCGGATGACAGACCCCTTTCTTCCTCGAATGATTCTCGACGGTGGCCTCGGCACCCGCCTGGCCGACCGTGGCAACGACGTCACCGGTTCGTTGTGGTCGGCGCAGATCCTGCGCGACGACCCGGCGGAGGTCACCGCCGCCCACCGTGACTTCTTCGACGCGGGTGCCGACATCGCCACGACCTGCTCCTACGAGGTCACCGTCGACGGTCTCGTCGCCGCCGGTGTCTACGCCTCCGAGGCGCCGGACGTCGCGGAGTCGCTGCTGCGCCGCAGCGTCCTGCTTGCCCAAAAAAGTTCGCAGGACGCAGCGGGCGACGTGCTCGTCGCCGCGTCCGTCGGCCCCTACGGCGCGGGCCCGGGGCAGGGCACGGAGTACGACGGGGACTACGGGTTGAGCACCGCCGAGCTGGCGGCCTGGCACCGGCGTCGCATCGAGATCCTCGCCGACACTCCGGCGGACGTCCTGTTGGCGGAGACAGTCCCGTCGATCCGCGAGGTCGAGGCGCTGGCAGGGGAACTCGACCGGGTGGGGCGTCCGGCTCTGCTCAGCGTGACGGTCGCCGCCGGGCGCGACGGGGTGCTCAGCGACGGCACGGATCTGGCGGAGGTCGCCGCCGTGGCGTCCGGTTCCTCGGCGATCCGCGCGGTCGGGGTGAACTGCGGGTCGGCGGGGGACGTGCTGGCCGGCGTGCGCCGGCTCGCCGAGTTCACCGACCTGCCGCTGATCGCCTACCCCAACAGCGGTGAGACCTGGGACCACGTGAACCGGGTGTGGGTGCCGCGCAGCAGTGAGGGCCCGGGCCTGCTGGAGAGCGTGCCCGACCTGTTGGACGCCGGGGTGCACGTCATCGGCGGCTGCTGCCGGGTAACCCCGCGCGAGATCACGGCGCTACGCGAGCTCGTGTCCGCTCACTGAACTCCCACTGACCGGAGCGGGAATCCTCCGACACATCAATAGCCCTACCGTGGTGCAATAGACGCTTATGGTGAACGTGTAACCTGGCTCTCCATGTATGATTCACCAGCTTATTTGGTTGGGGTTCTGGCGGTGTCGATCGTCCTGCTGATCTTCCTGATCAACTGGCGCACGAAACTCCACCCGTTCCTCGCGCTGTCCGTCGTGTCCTTCTTCGCCGCCGTCGCCGCTGGGCTGCCGCTCGCCGACATCCCGGAGACCCTCATCGACGGTGCCGGGGGAACCCTCGGCGAGACCGGCCTCGTCGTCTTCCTCGGCGCGATGCTCGGCCGCCTGCTCGCCGACTCCGGCGCGGTCGGACGCATCGCCGACCTCGTCGTGGAGCACAGCTCGCCGCGCACCGCACCCTGGGTGATGACCGGCGTGGCCTTCCTCATCGGTATCCCGATGTTCTTCGAGGTCGGCCTGGTCGTGCTCATGCCGGTGATCTACGGCGTCGCCCTGCGTCTCGACGTGGCCGCGGGCCGTCCGAAGACCTGGTACCTCAAGATCCTCATCCCCGCGATCGCGGCGCTGAGCTGCCTGCACGGCATGCTGCCGCCGCACCCCGGCCCGACGATCGCCGTCAACGGGCTGGACGCCAACATCGGCCTGACCATCGGCCTGGGCCTGCTGTGCGCGGTGCCCGCCGTGATCCTCTCCGGGCCGGTCTACGGTCACTTCATCGCCCCGCGCATCTCCCTGGAGCCCGACGAGAAGCTGGTGCGCCAGTACACCGGCACCACACCGGCGCAGCTGGAGGCCGACACCGCGGCGCCCACCGCGGGCGGCACCGGTGCCGCAGCGTCCGGCCCGGACGGCGCGGACGACTCGGACGGCGCGGTGGCCACGGAGCCGCGCCGCGGCGAGGAGTCCGGCAACGTGCTGCGTCCTGTGCCCACGTGGCTGGCGTTCGTGTGCGTGCTGGTGCCGGTGGTGCTCATGCTCTTCGAGACGGTGGTGGACCTGGTCGCCCCGGACTCGGCGCTGAAGACCCCCGCCGCACTGCTCGGCGAGCCGGTCATCGCCATGTTCATCGGCGTGCTCTTCGCCGGGGTGGTGCTGTCCGCGGCATCGAAGATGAGCGGTGCGGACGTGAAGAAGTCCTTCGGCAACTCTCTCGGCTCGGTCGCCGGTGTGGCGCTGATCATCGCCGGCGGCGGCATGTTCAACTCGGTGCTCAAGACCTCCGACATGAACGACGCCATCGTCGACGTCGTCTCCGGCATCGACATGAACCTCATCGTGCTGGGCTGGCTGATCGGGCTGATCCTGTCGTTCTGCACCGGTTCGGCGACGGTCGGCATCGTCAGCGCCACGGGCATCCTCGCCCCGCTGGTGGTGGGCATGCCGTCGGCGTACGTGTCCCTGGTGGTCATCGCCATCGGTTCGGGTTCGGTGGGTCTGAACTGGATCAACCACGCCGGATTCTGGTTCGTCAAGGAGTCCTTCGGCATGACGCTGGGCCAGGCCACCAAGACGCACATGACGGTGCAGACCCTGGTCTCCGTCTTCGGTCTGCTCATGGCGCTGCTGATCTCGGTGTTCGTGTAGATCTTCGTGTAGAAGGGGAGCCATGAGCACCCCCATCAGTGCCCCCGTCCGTACCGCCGTGATCGGCTTCGGCCTGTCCGGACGTATCTTCCACGCCCCGTTCATCGCCGCCGACCCCGCCTTCGAGCTGCGCGCGGTGGTCACCACCGACGGTGCGCGCCGCGCGGCCGTGCGCGAGGAGTACCCGGACGCCGAACTGCTGGACTCCGCCCAGGACGTCTTCGCCCGCGCCGACGCCTTCGACCTGGTCGTCATCGGTACGCCCGGGGACTCGCACGAGGCCCTGGCGTCCGGGGCGCTGGACGCCGGGCTGCACGTACTGCTCGACAAGCCCTTCGTGCTCACCGCCGCGGCCGGGCGCGCGCTGATCGCGAAGGCGCGGGACGCCGGGCGCGGGGAAGGACGCTGCCTCACCGTGTTCCAGAACCGGCGGTGGGACGGTGACTTCCGCACCGTGCGTTCCCTCGTCGAGGCCGGGGAGTTTGGGCAGGTCACACGGTTCGAGTCGCGTTTCGAGAAGTTCGAGCCCACCCCGGGTGAGTCCTGGCGCTACTCCGGTCGGCCCGTCGACGGCGCCGGGGTGCTCTTCGACCTGGGGTCGCACGTGATCGACCAGGCGTTGCAGCTCTTCGGGCCGGTGGATCTGGACTCGGCGCCGGACTCGATGCACGTGGAGATCGACCGGCGTCGGCCGGGCACCAGCGCCGACGACGACGTCTTCCTCGCCCTGCACCACACCTCCGGGGTGCGCTCGCACCTGTGGATGAGCGCGGTGCGTCCGAACCCGGGCCCGCGTTTCCAGGTCGTGGGCTCTGCTGCCGGCTACACCAGCTGGGGGCTCGACGGTCAGGAACAGGCGTTGAAGGACGGCCTGCGTCCCGGCGACGCGGGCTTCGGCGTGACCCCGCCGGAGTCGTGGGGGACTGTGTCCGGCGAGGCCGCGCCGCGCACGGTGGAGACGCTGGACGGTGACTACGCCGCCTTTTACCGGGAGCTCGCCGTAGCGATCCGTGGGGAGGGGCCCGTGCCGGTCGACCCGGCGGGCAGCGTGGCGGTGCTCGAGGTCATCGAGCGGGCGCTGGCGGTGGGGTGGCCGGAGTAGGGTTTCCGTCTCAATGTCTTAGAATTACCTCATGCTTTTCTTCCGTACCTTCAGTCCCTTCAGTCCTATCCATAACTCCGGCCCCTCCCGTACCGCAGCCAGGATGGGTGTGGCCCTGGTCGGTGCGCTGGGGATGGCGCTGGGGGCGGCGGGGACCGGGGTGGCGTACGCCCAGTCATCCCTGCCCTCTCTTCCGTCGGGCAGCTCGGCGGACCGGTGCGTCGTCGCGATCGACCCGGGGCACAACGGCACCCGCACCGAGGACTTCGACCCGGTCACCGGCGTGCGCATGATCGACTACCCCAACGAGCAGGAGGACGTCGACGCGATGGACATCGCCCGCGCCGTCGAGTCGCGCTTGGTGCTGGCAGGCGTGGATAGCGTCCTGCTCAAGGAGTCGGTGGACGACGACGTGACCTACCGCGAGCGGGTCGACCGCGCGTCGGACGCCGGGGCTTTCGTGGGGGTGTCGGTGCACACCACACCCGGCGGGGCGAACTCGGCGATCTTCCCGCAGCGTCAGGGTGGTCAGCGCACCGGCACCGGGCAGGACGGACAGTCCGCCACGGTGACCTTCGACAACCCGGCGGTGGCGCAGGAGTCGCAGCGGATGTCCGGGGTGGTGGCCGGTGCGCGATCGCTGCTGGAGGGCACGCAGGTGTCTGTGCACGACAACTCTTTTAATGGACGCGACCCGCTGTGGGAGGGCGACATCCCGGTGATCTCCCTGATCGCCGACACCCCCTGGGTCTACAGTGAGTTCGGCAGCGCCACTGGCGGGGGAGCGCACGGGATCACGGACGCGGAGAAGGCGCGCTATATCAACGGGTTGTCTGCCGGGCTGGTCGCCGCGGCGGCGACCACACCGTCCTGTGGTGTGCTGGGGAGCTGACGGGAGACTAGCTGGAGCTCAGGCCAGGCACAGCTTCTGTGTTCCGCGACGCCCCTCGAGAGGCACTGTGATCTGCCGTTCAGGGGTCATAAATCCAACTATTTCTGGAGTTATATCCTTACGGCGGAGCGCCCCGGAAGTGGCTAATCTCGGGGGTGTCGCGGGGCCGTCAACCCGGTGGTCCCACACCCTCCCGGAAGGACTGGACCGCACCATGAGAGCAGCACGTTTCTACGACCGTGGCGACATCAGGGTCGAGGACATCGACCAGCAGCCGCTGGAGCCCGGCACCGCCCGCATCGACGTGGCCTGGTGCGGCATTTGCGGCACCGACCTGCACGAGTACCTCGACGGCCCGATCTTCTGTCCGGCCTGCGGCAAGCCGCACCCGATCTCCGGGGAGGACGCTCCCGTCACCCTCGGCCACGAGTTCTCCGGCGTGGTCAGCGAGGTCGGCGAGGGCATCGACGACCTGAAGGTCGGCGACCACGTGGTCGTGGAGCCCTACATCATCGCCGACGGCGTGGACACCGGCCCCGAGTCCACCACCTACCACCTCTCCGAGAACATGAACTTCATCGGCCTCGCCGGCCGTGGTGGTGGACTCTCGGAGAACGTGGTCGTGCGTCGCCGCTGGATCCACAAGATCTCCGAGTCCATCCCGCTGGACCAGGCTGCGCTGATCGAGCCGCTGACAGTGGGCTACCACGCCGTGGAGCGTTCGGGCCTGCTGGCCACCGACGCCAAGGGCAAGACCGCCCTGATCGGCGGCGCCGGCCCCATCGGCCTGCTCACCGCCGCGGTGCTCAAGGCCATCGGTGCCCGGGTCATCATGTCGGAGCTCTCCGAGCTGCGCCGGCAGAAGGCACTGGACTCCGGGGTGGCGGACGTCGTCCTGAACCCGGCCGAGGTCAACGTCGTCGACGAGGTCAACGGGCTGACCGACGGGGTCGGCGCGGACGTCGCCTTCGAGTGCACCTCGGTGCAGGTCGTGCTCGACACGCTGATGGACGCCCTGCGTCCCACCGGTGTGCTCGTCGTGGTGTCGATCTGGGGCCACAAGTCCGACTTCGACATGCACAAGCTGGTCATGAAGGAGCTCGACGTGCGCGGCACCATCGGCTACGTCAACTCCCACCCGTCCACGATCGAGCTGGTGGAGTCCGGCAAGATCGACCTCGCCCCGTTCATCACCGGCAAGATCGGCCTGGAGGGCCTGGTCGACGAGGGCTTCGACACGCTGATCAACCGCAACGAGACCGCGGTGAAGATCCTCGTCTCCCCCTCCGGTAACGGACTAGACTGACTGGTCTAGTGTGGTGGGTGGACGACGTTCCACCCACCACGAGGAGACCAGCATGACCAGCGCCACCAGCGCCACAGGCAGCACCACCCGCCGCGTCCTACGCGCAGCCGGGGCGACGACCGTCGCCGCCGCGCTCGCGATGGGCGCGGCGTCCTGCGCATCCGGCGCAAACGACGCGCAGGACGGGACGATCCGCGTCGGGACGTCCCCGGGGCCCTACAGCGAACTCTTCCGCGAGGGCGTGGTGCCGATCCTCGAGGACGAGGGCTACGAGGTCACCTTCGACGACTTCTCCGAACTGCAGCAGGCCGACGTCGCACTGCAGGAGGGCAGCGTGGACCTCAACGTCGACCAGCACACCGCCTACATGGAGAACTTCAACAACGAGTCCGGGGCGGACCTGGCGGCGATCACGCCGATCCCCACGGTGCCGGCGGGCCTGTACTCCTCGCGCCACGACAACCTCGACGCCGTCGCCGACGGGCAGTCCGTGAGCATCCCCGAGGACCCGTCGAACGCCTCGCGCGCCTACCGCATCCTCGGCCAGGCCGGCTGGCTCACCTTCGCCGACGACGCCGACGAGACCAACCTCACCGCCGCCGACATCACCGGCAACCCCCACGACCTGGACATCCGCACCCTGGACTCCGGGTTGATCTCGCGCGCGCTCGACGACGTCGACTGGGCGGTGATCCCCGGCTCCATGTCCTACGCCGCCGGGGTGGACCCGGACCTGCAGCTGCTGCAGGAGGAGTTGCTGCCCGACCTCGAGCTCGTCGCCGTGGTGCGCGGTGAGGACACCGACACCGACTGGGCGGACGCCGTGGTCGAGGCCTACCGCTCCGACGAGTTCGCCGACTACCTCGACGGCCGTGGCGAGGGCGACTACTGGTACGTGCCGGAGGCGCTGCGATGAGCGACTCCTACGGCGAGCTCTACACAGACTCCCTCGACCTGCTGCAGGCGATGGTGCGCAACGCCTGCGTCAACGACCTCACCGCCGACTCCGGCCAGGAGGTCCGCAACGCCGACACCCTGGAGGCCTTCTTCGCCGAGGAGATCGCCGCCGGGTCCGTTCAGGTCACCCGCCTGCAGCCGCGTGAGGGGCGCACCAGCATCATCGTCACCGTGCCGGGCAGCGACCCGGACGCCGAACCGCTGACCTTCCTCGGCCACACCGACGTGGTCCCGGTCGACCGCGACCGCTGGAGCGTCGACCCCTTCGGCGGCGAGGTCATCGACGGCAGGATCTACGGCCGCGGCACCGTGGACATGCTGGGGCTCACCGCGCCGATGGCGGTGGTCACCCGGCAGGCCGCCCGTGCCGCCCGGGGAGCCGCGAGCTCCGGCCGCCCACCGCGCGGGACGCTGACCTTCGTCGGCGTCGCCGACGAGGAGGCCCGCGGCGGGCTGGGTGCGAAATGGCTCTCCGAGCAGCACCCGGACGCGTTCAGCTGGCGCAACTGCGTCTCCGAGACCGGTGGATCGCACCTGCCCACCACCGACGGGCAGGACGCCGTGGTGGTCGTCGTCGGGGAGAAGGGCGCGGCCCAGCGTCGTCTGCACGTCTCCGGCGACGCCGGCCACGGCTCGCAGCCCTTCGGCCGCGACCTCACCGTCGCCCGCCTGGCTGAGGTCGCCGGACGCATCGCCGCGCACCGTCCGGCGGTGTCGAAGGACCCGCTGTGGCGGGGCTTCGTCGAGGCCTTCCGCTTCGACCCCGACGTGCAGGACGCCCTGCTCGCGGGTGCAGACGACGCCGCCTACCTGCAGTTCGGTGACCTGGCGCGCTACGCCGACGCGGTGTCGCACCTGACCATCGCGCCGACGGTGCTGCGTGCCGGTCAGGCGATCAACGTCCTGCCGTCCGGCGGTTACCTGGAGCTCGACATCCGCCCGCTGCCCGGGCAGGACGACGACTCCGTCGACGCAGAACTGCGCGCCGTCCTCGGTGAGTTGGCCGACGAGGTGACCATCGAACGGCTGATCTCCGAGCCGGCGGAGGTGTCGACCACCGACTCCGCGCTGTACCGGGCGATCGGGGAGACGGTGGGGGAGTTCTTCCCCGAGGCGAGGATCGTGCCCGCCCTCGCCGCCGGTGGGTCCGACCTTCGCTTCGCCAGGCGCCTCGGCGGTGTCGGCTACGGCTTCGCCCTCAACGCCCGCGAGCGCACGTTGGCCGAGGTCAACGCGCAGCTGCACACCCACGACGAGCACCTGTACCTCGAGGATCTGGATTTGACGGTCAGGGCGTACGCCCACCTGGTAGACACGTTCCTGTGCGGAGACTACAGATAACCACCCTCGCCACCGGTGCCTTTGCCGTGGCATCCCTCATCGTCGGCTGCTCCTCCTCAGGGGACGGGCAGGACGCACCGACGCCGACCTTCGCCCCTGAATCGACGTCGGCGACGGCCTCGGCGACCGACACCCCGACGGTCGTGGACGTCGACCCGGCCGACTTCGAGCGGGACGGGCGCACGATCTTCAACTACCGCACGGGTGCTTCGGATTCGGCGGACATGGGTCTCTGCGTGGTCGCCGAGGACAGTGCTGCGTCCGACTCCACGTCCGTGACCTGCAGCGGTATCGCCCCGGACGATGCCCCGGACATCGAGGTCCCGCCCTTCGAGCGGCAGCGTCCGGGTGCGGCGACGATCACCGCCGAGGGCGTCACCTACACGCTGCTCGAGGGCGTGCCGCCGGCCCCGGGGGAACTGCAGGACGGGGAAAGGATCAGCGTCGGTGAGGCATCCTGCGCCCTGGAGGAGGGTGAACTCGACTGCACCGTCGGCGACACCGGCCTGACCGTCAGCGGGGAGGACCGCGCCATGACCGTCGCCGGCGACGTCCTCGACTCCGAGTACCACGTGGCCCCCGATGAACCTGAGATCACCGAGGACTACGCCGAGACCGACGAACCGGTGTCGGCGGGTACGACGTGCGGGGCGGCGTCCGGCAACACGTTGGTGGAGGTCCGCGAGGGTTCGGTGTCGTGCCTGACGGCCGAGGGCGTGATCGACGAGTACCGCGAGCGCGCCCCGTCCGAGGGCGGCGGCAACACCCTGGCCATGATGGTCGGGGAGTGGAGCTGTTCCATTCCGTCCGCCGGACGCAGCGCGGAGCTTCAGGCGGGCGAGATCTGCAATGGTCCGGACGACGTGGTCATCGCCACGCCCCCAGGTTCCGTGCCCCAGTAGCCGGTCAGGCCCGGGTGGCGCGTAGTCCGCGGTAGCGGTTCACCGCGGCGGCGATCTCGTGGCGGCGCACTCCCGCCAGATGCCCGGGGTGGCGTCCGGCGCCGTGGGTGGACAGTACGTCCAGCCCGTCGTGGTCGACCCGGGCGACAACCTCGTCGACGAGCTCGACCAGGGGAGTGGCACCGTCGAGATCCAGCCCGGCGAGAGCGGCGGCGATGGCATTGGTCTGTGAGGAGTCGACGAGCTGCGACCAGGCAGCCAGGTCGATGTGGTCCTCGTCCGACTTCCCGCCGGCACGCACCGTGTGCAGGCCCTTCGCCTGCGGGGGCCGTGGCCCCTTGCCGCCGCGTCCCGGGGAGGAGAACGACGCACGCGCCAGGGTGCGGGGCGCAGGACGCCGCATCGGCTCGGTGCGTCCGGCAGGTTCGGCGAGTTCGGCGGCGCGCGCGGTGACGTCCACCGGACGGTAGCCGTCCAGCATGATCACCGTGTCGGCGACGTCGATGAACATGCCCGAGCCGCCGGCGACGAGCACGGTGGAGACACCCAGGTCATCGTGCAGGGAGCGGGCGCGGTCGACCAGCGGGGTGATCGGCTCCTTCGCAGCAGGCACGAGGGTGCGCATCCGGTCGTCGCGGATCATGAAGTTCGTCGCCGAGGTGTCCTCGTCGATGAGCAGGGTGGTCGCACCGGAGTCCACCGCCTCGACGAGTCCGGCGGCCTGGGAAGTGGAGCCCGAGGCGTTGGTGGTGGAGAAGCAGCTGGTGTCGGGAGTTCTCCCGCTCGTCCCGCCGGGCAGGTCGTGGAGGAAGGCGGAGATGTCCACGTCGGTGACCGGGCGTCCGTCCTCGGCGCGCAGGGCGACGGAGTCGGCGTCGGTGACGGCGAACTCGCGGCCGTCGCCGGGCACGTGGTTGTAGATCCCCAGTTCCAGCGCGTTGAGCAGCGTGGACTTGCCGTGGTAGCCGCCGCCGACGATCAAGGTGACACCCGTCGGCACGCCCAGCCCGCTCACCGTCCGGCCCGAGGGCAGCGTCACGGTGTGCCGCAGGGACTCCGGGGCCTCGAAGGGGACCGCGCTGGTGAGCGGACGCTGCGAGTTGCCGGCCGCACGCGGCAGGACCGAACCGTCCGCCACGAAGCCGACCAGGCCCTCCCCGCCGAGCCAGGAGCGCAGGAACTCCTGGTCACGGTAGGTTCTGCGGGCCTGGGCGAGAGCGTCCAGCGACGGTGTATCGAGGTCGAGCAGCGCATCCTGCACCACCGCGGGCAGCACCTCGCACAGCAACGTCGCCGCCGCCCGGCCGCGGATGCGTCGGCCCTGGGCGGGCATCGCCGCCTCGAGCCGGACGGTGAGGTGGGCGTCCTGCCCGGCTCTCCCCGCCGGTTCGACGGCCACGCTGCTGCGGTCCAGGACCTGCTGGCCGGGTGCATCGACGGACAGGAAACCCGCGCCCTTGCCACCGGAGGGGTTGTGGGCGCGCAGGGCGGTGGCCACGCGCCGGGTGAGGTGGTCGCGCAGCGGGACCTCGCCGGACGCGTCGCCGGGGATGCCGGTCGCCGACCACGGCACGCTGGCCTGGATCAACGACGGCGGGGCGAAGGGGTCTGCCTGCACCTTGTCGATCGACAGGGTCACCGGTGTGCCGGAGGTGGTGTGCAGCCGGTGGGAGCCGCGCAGCTTCTTGTACGCGCCGTAGCCTGCACCGTCGAGTCCGTTCAGGGTGCTTCGCAGGTCTGACGCTGAGTCCGGTCGTCGTGTCATGTCTGTGCAGGGTAACAGTCCGGGCGGGCGGCACCCCACGGAGCAACCCCGGAGGATGGTCGCACCACCCTCCGGGGTTGCTGACTACCGCAGTGCGAAGCCGGCGCGCTCCAGGAAGCGGCGCAGCAGGTGACGCTTCGTCTTCGTGGCGGCCTTGTCCGACACCCGGTGCAGCGTCTGCGTCGACCACTGCGGGTGCTGGCCGTAGCGGGCGAAGTAGGCGCCCAGAACCTCGTCGTAGTCGGCGAGCAGGGCGGCACGCTCACGCTCCCCGGCTGAACCAGCTTCGTCGCCACCACGGTCGTTGTAGTGGTCGTGGTGCACGAAGAGCTCCATCGGCAGCCGCGGCTTCACCCCGGCGTTCTCCGACGGATCGCCGTAGCCGATCGCCAGCCCGAGGAACGGGACCACGTCCTGCGGGACGCCGAGGATCTCCTGCACCGCGCCGATGTCGTTGCGCATCGAGCCGAGGAACACCGTGCCCAGCCCCAGCGACTCCGCGGCGATCGCGGCGGTCTGCGAGATGATGCCGATGTCGAGCACCGAGGTCACCGGCTCGTCCAGGTAGTCCAGTGCCCCGAGGTCGTGCGGGGGACGCGAGGACACCCCGTGGATCTCCTCGGCAGGCCCCGCGCTACCTTCGGCGGCTTCCGCGTCCTCGGCGTCCTCCGCTGCCTTGACCTGCGCGGCGTGGAAACGGATCTGGGAGAAGTCCACCATCCACACGAGCACCACCGGGGCGGTGGCGACGTGCGAGGACATCCGCGCGCCGATGCTCGCCAACTCCTCCTTCACCGCCTGATCACGCACGGCGACGACCGAGACGGTCTGCTTGTTCGACGAGGACGGCGCGGACTGCGCGGCGGCGAGAATCGTGTCCAGGGTCGCGTCGTCGACCGGCCGGTCCTGCCACAGCCGCACCGAGCGGTGGGCGGTGACGGTGTCCAGCGTGGAGTTCCACTGCGGCGGCGTCCACGACTGGGCCCGGCCGTAGCGGCTGGTCAGCCGGTCGTCCGGCGTGGCGTCCGGTGATTCAGGCCCCGGGGTCCCCGTCATTCCTGCCCCTCCTGTGCCTCGTCGCCGTGAAGTTCCGGTCCGTCGCCGGTGAACAGTCCGCGCAGCCGGGCCAGGGCCTCCTCCCAGTCGGGCACGGAGGCCTCGGCGATGGCCTCGGCCTGCGCCCCGTAGATGGTGTTGGTGAAGGTCAGGGAGGTCTCCTCGCCCTCGGCGTCGAGTTCGAAGCGCAGCGTCTCGTTGTTCCAGCTGTACTCCAGCACCGACGGCGGACGGAAGGTCGTGACCTGCCCCTGCCCGGCGAGCACGGTTCCGGTGATGAAGGTGAGCTGGCGTCCCGCGCCGAAGACCAGCAGGGAACGGTCGTAGTCGAGGCTGTCGACGAACCAGCGGCGCAGCTGGCCGGCCCGCGTCAGCGCGCGGAAGGCGCGGGTCGGTGTGGTGGCCAGCTGCGTCTGCAGCGTGAGGGTCGCGGGGTCCATGGCGCGCCTACATCGAGTTCAGGGGCGTCTGGTGGGCGCTGCCGGGACCGTCGCCGGTGTCGATCTCCCAGGTCAGGTCGGGGTCGACGCCGGGCGCGTGGTCGGCGAGCTTGGCACGTACCCCGGCCTCCAGGTCGTCGAAGTCGTCGCCCCACACGACGGCACCCTCGACGCCGGCGACGGCGGCGCACCACGCCGGTGCGTCCTGCATGTCCTGCACAGAATCGTCGCGCACGACGGTGACGGTGTAGCTGGCGTTCTGGTTACTCATGCCCACCACTTCTACACGCTCATCCCAGCCTGTTGTCGGACACCCACCTCGACAGGGAGTGTCGGTTGGTCTGCTGGGTCTTGCGCAGCACGTTGGAGACGTGGGTCTCCACGGTCTTCACCGAGATGAACAGGCGGGCGGCCATCTCCCGGTAGGTGTAGCCGCGGGCGAGCAGGCGCAGGACCTCCTTCTCCCGCGGGGTGAGCGTGGACAGGACGCTCTGGTCGGCGTCCTCGGGCAAGGGGGCGGGTTCGGCGGGTTCTGTGGCTTCTGAGCCTTCCGTGGGCTCGACGGCCGGTGCCTCGGCGGGACCGGCGGTGAAGGCGTCGAGCACGTAGCCGGCCAGGCGCGGGGAGAACACCGCGTCGCCGGAGTGCACGCGCAGCACGGAGTCCACCAGCTCGTCACCGCTGATGTTCTTCGTCACGTAGCCGCGTGCACCACCCCTGATCAGCGAGATCACGTCCGTCGGGTCGTCGGACACGCTCAGCCCCAGCACCTGCGGAAGGTGGTCGGTGGCGGCGAGGTCGCGCAGCACCTGCAGCCCGCCGCCGTCGGGCATGTGCACGTCGAGCAGGACGACCTGCGGTGCGAGGTCCCGGATGCCGGCGACCGCGTCGCCGACGGTGCCGGCCTCACCGACGACCTCTACCTCGGGACGTCCGGTGAGCTCGGCGCGCACCCCGGTGCGAAACATCGCGTGGTCGTCGACGAGGAACACCGAAACCGTCACTGTGCATGCCCTTCCAGCCGCAGGATGACCTCGGTGCCGAACTGCCCCGAGTCGATCTCCACGCTACCGCCCACGCGCCGCATCCGGTCCATGATCGACGAGCGCACCCCCTGCCGGTCGGCCGGGATGTCCTCGACGCTGAAGCCGGGGCCGCGGTCGCGCACGAAGAGTTCCAGTGTGCCTGCCTCGCTCACCTCGAGGTACACGTTGACCTCGCGGCAGCCCGAGTGTTTCGCCGCGTTGACCATCGCCTCGCGTCCGGCGAGCAGCAGGGCCACGGAGGCGTCGTCGGTGTCGCGGTCCTCGCCGACGATCACGGGTCGTATCTGCACGCCGAAGGTGTCCTCCACCTCGCCGCAGGCCACGCGTAGCGCGCCGAAGAGCGTCTCGGTGCGCACCGACTCGCCGGGGGCGAAGAGCCACTGGCGCAGCTGACGCTCCTGGCTGCGCGCCAGCTGGGCGATCTCCGGCTCGCCGGACTTCTTCTGGATCAGGGTGAGGGTCTGCAGCACGGAGTCGTGGATACGCGCGGCGATGCGGGCTCGTTCCTCCTCGGCGGCACGCTCGCGGGCGGTGGCGTTGGCCATCGACCACAGGCGCAGCCACAACGGGATGAGCACCACGATGAGCCCGGCGATGATCGCGACCGCGGCGATAAGCGCCGGTACGATCACCCCGCCTGTCCCGTCAGCGCTGCCGTCGTCGAGGCTGATGCCGAAGACGGTGACGCCGATACCGACGACCAGCAGCAGCAGCCCGCCGACGAGGCTGGCCCACTGCAGCCCGCCGGGCACGCGCGACGCCGGGCCGTCCTGCCCGGGGCGTCCGGCGAGGGCGTTGGGGCCGAAGGTGCGCCACACCAGCAGCACACCGCCGGCGAGCAGCAACGCGCTGACCGCGACCTGCGGGCGCGTCGCCGCCCCGGCGAGGAAGACCACCACGGCCAGCGCCACGAGCAACCGGTCGACGCCCCGCACCGGTCGGTTGACCAGCCCCGGGTCCAGACCACGGGCGCGGCAGGACGCCACGGACGTGGGGTTGCACGCCTCGGCGGCGGTGCCCACCCGCGTGGTGAACACCCACAGCGCGGCGTAGGAGATGAACCCCAGACCGGCGACCACGTTGGCCAGGGCGAAGAACAGGCGCACCACGGTGAGACGCACACCCAGGTGCGCGGCCAGCCCGGTGCACACCCCGGCGACGAGCTTGCCGTCGGACACCCGGAACAGGTCGGGCGTGGGCGAGCCGGTCGTGCGCGCGCCCGGCCGGGGACGCGGGACAGGGGAGTGACTCATACCCACCAGCCTGCCAGGGCCAGGGGTCCCCGGGGTATCGGGGGAAACCCTGAGATCCGCGGTCAGGGAAATGATCAGGGATGATCTCAGGGCTGTCCCCGATGTGCTTTGCTGGAGCTCCGCGAAGAATGGGGACCATGAGTTACACGGCACAGTCAACGAGCCCGGGCACGGGCAGCCCCCGGGGCAACTTCGAATCCACGGTCCGTCGGATGTGGGAGACCCGCCCCGTCCGCTTCCCGCGCAGCCAGTCCACCCGCTCCTGGTTCTTCGGCGTCTGCGAGGGCATCGCCGTGCGCTACCAGGTCTCGCCGCTGCTGGTGCGCCTGGTGTTCGTCCTGGCGACCTTCGTCGGCGGTGTGGGCCTGTGGGCCTACGGCATCGCACTGCTGGTCATGCGGCGCTACACCGTGCCGCGCTCCCCGCTGGACGTGCTGATGCGTGGTGAGCGCGACCCGCGCTTCGCCGAGGACCGCTCGCTGGCGATCGGCACCCTGATCGTGGGCGCGGTGTTCCTCGTCTTCGGCGGCATCCTCAGCGGCGGGATCACCCTCACCGGCATGGTGGTCTGCGCGGCGGTGACGGGTGTGGCCTGGTGGCTGCTCTACGAGCGCCAGCCGGTGGCGCCGGTCGGGCTGCTGGAACGCGACGACCACCAGGGGTGGCAGGGGCCTACCCAGGGGCCGGCACAGCCGACCCGGCCGTCGGACGCTGCGCCGACGCAGCCGACGTACGAGCCGGCGCAGGGGCAGGACGCTGCGCCGACCGTCGACCTCGGCGACGTTTCCGCCGCGCCGGGTTTCGAGCCGCCGCGTCGTCAGCCGCCGTCGTGGGATCCGCTGGGCACCGCCCCCTTCGCGTGGGACCTGCCGGACCCCGGTGAGCCCGGCGACGGTGACGCAGATGCGGCGTCCGGTGCGTCCGGCGCCCCGAAGAAGAAGCGCCGCGGGTTGCGCGCCCTGGTCGTGGCCATGGTGTTGGCCGTGGTCCTGGCGGTGGTTGCCGGAATCATCGCGCTCGGCGCGATCCTGGCTCCCCGGTGGGGTGGGGTGACCTCCGCGGAAGGCAGCAGTTACTCCGGGACGTTCACCAGTGATGCGCAGCAGATCGGTGAGGTGCCTGCGCACAGCAGCTACTCCTACACGATGAGTTCACCGACGCTGGACTTCACCGGAGCTACGGTGGAGCAGGACAGCGTGGTCGACCTGTCGTCCACCATGGGTTCGGTCACGGTGCTGTTCCCACGCACCACCGACGGGCCGTCCTACCGCGTGCACCTGAACTGCGAGTCGGTGACGATGGCGGGCGTCGACTGCGGCAGCCTGGACGGCACGCTGGTCCGTGGCACAGACAGTGCCACTGGCACCGGCAGCACCGGCAGCGCCGGCAGTACCGCCGACGGTGAGGTGAACACCCTGACCGTGAACGTCGAGTCCACGATGTCCGAGGTCACCTTCGACCGTGTGAGTTGATCCGGTGAGTTGAACAGTTGAGTTGAGCAGGGCCCGTCTACCCGACGTGGAAGGGGATCGGCCCGAGCAGGATGCCGACGGCCAGCATGACCAGGGAGACCACGACCGCCCGCCACAGCACCTTGCGGTGGTGGGCGCCGAGGTCGACGTTGGCCAGGGAGACCAGCAGCAGGATTGCGGGGACCAGGGGGGACTGCATGTGCACCGGCTGGCCGGTGATGGACGCCTGGGCCATCTGCACCGGCTCGATGCCGAAGTGGGCGGCGCTCTCGGAGAGCACGGGCAGGATGCCGAAGTAGAAGGCGTCGTTGGACATGAAGAAGGTCATCGGCATCGACAGCAGGCCGGTGATGGGGGCGAGGTAACCGCCGAGGGAGTCGGGGATGATCCCGGTGATCCACTCGGCCATGGCGGTGACCATGCCCGTGCCGTCCAGCACGCCGACGAGCACGCCGGCGGCGAGCACCATGCCGACCACGGCGACGATCGAGCTGGAGTGGGCCACGATCTCGTTGGCCTGGTCCTTCAGGCGGGGGAAGTTGACGGTCAGGGCGATCGCCGCGCCGACCATGAACACGTAGGCCAGGGGGAAGAGGTCGGCGACGAGCAGCACCATGACCACCACGGTGAGTGCGAGGTTGAACCACAGCAGCGTCGGACGCAGCGAGGCCCGGTTCGGGTCGAGCATCGTGTCCGCCATCGAGGTCTGCTGGTGGACCGGCGGGACATCGCCGGCACCGCCGGCACCGCCTGCGGTACCGGACGCTGCAACAGTGGCATCGGTGGAATCGGTGCGCGGGGTCATCCCGGTGAGGTGGGAGGTCTCCAGACGACCGAGCCGCTTGCGCTCGGCCAGGCCCATGAGCCAGGCGAAGACGAAGCAGATCACCAGTCCGGCGGCCAGTGACGGCAGCATGGGGACGAAGACCTCGGAGGGTTCCACGCCCAGTGCCGCGGCGGCGCGCACGGTGGGCCCGCCCCAGGGGACGATGTTCATCGTGCCGTTGACCAGGCCGGCCACACAGGTCAGGATGACCGGGCTCATGCCCAGGCGCAGGTACAGCGGGAGCATGGCGGAGGTGGTGATGATGTAGGTGGTGGAGCCGTCGCCGTCGAGGGAGACGACGCCGGCGAGCACGGCGGTGCCGAAGACGATCTTCGCCGGGTCGTTGCCCAGGATCCGGGTGATCCAGGTGATCAGCGGGTCGAAGAGTCCGACGTTGATCATGATGCCGAAGTACATGATGGCGAACATGAGCAGTGCGGCGGTCGGTGCCATGTCCTTGACGGCGTCGATGACCATGTCGCCGATGCCGAGGCCGGCGCCGCCGATCAGGCCGAAGACGGTGGGCACCAGGATCAGTGCGAGCATCGGTGTCATCCGGCTGGTCATGATCAGAGCCATGAACGTGAGGATCATCAGTAATCCGAGTGCGACGAGGATCCCGTCGGACGGTGTGTGGCTCAGGTTGTAGTCTTCTGCCAGGAGCAGGGTGTCTGCGGTGGTCATCGCATCTCCTTCAGGTGTGTCTGACCGGACAGTGGAAGATTAAAGTGATGCAGACCACGTGACGATCCTTGTGTGCGTTAGATCTCCTTGAGTGCAAACATTGACTTGTGTGCATTCTGTTCACTGGCTCGGCCAAAGGTGCAGTAGACTCCACGACGTGCGTTTCTCCACGAAAGTTCTGCTGCTGCAGCTCGCGACGGTGGTTGCCGTCGTCGCTGTGTGTTCGGGGGTCTTCACCTGGATCTCGGTGGAGCGGCTGAAGTCGCAGGCGATGGACTCGGCCGTGTCCATCGCCCGGTCCGTGGCGGAGGACCCGCAGGTGCGCGCCGCGGTGGCGGACGAGGCTGACGGGACAGATAGCGGCGACAGGGACACGGGGTCGGACGCCGCGGACGGTGCCGCCCTGGTGGACCTCGCCGCCGGGGTGGAGGCCCGGACCGGTGCGTTGTTCGTGGTGGTCACCGACGCCGACGGCATCCGGCTGGCGCACCCGGACCCTGGGCGGATCGGGGAGCGGGTCAGCACCGACCACGAGGCCGCCCTGCGGGGCGAGGAGGTCACGGCCTGGGAGACCGGCACGCTCGGGCAGTCCGCCCGGGCCAAGGTCCCGGTGTACGCGCCGGACGCCTCGGCGCGGGAGGTCGCCGACAGTGAGCCGGTCGGCGAGGTCAGCGTCGGGTTCCGGCGGGCGAGCGTCTTCGACGACCTGCCGCTGGTCCTGGTAGGGGTCGCCGCGGCCGGGGCGACGGCCCTGGCCATCGGGGTGCTCGCCAGTGTGCTGATGCGTCGTCGCTGGGAGCGGCTGACGCTCGGGGTGCAGCCCGAAGAGCTGGTGGCGTTGGTCCGCCACCAGTCCGCGGTGCTCGACGGGGTGGACGACGGCGTCCTGTCGGTGACCCCGGACGGTGCGGTCGAGGTGTGCAACGAGGTCGCCGCGCGGCTGCTCGGCGCGGACGGCGTAGGGGTCGGAACCGGCACCGGCACCGGTTCCACAGTCACGGTCACGCTCGCTGAGCTGGGTCTTCCTGCCTGGGTGGTCCGCGAGCTCACCGGGGACGGTGCGACCGGCGCCCGGCAGGGGGCGCGTCCGGCGTCGTTGGACAACGTGGTCGTCGGCGACCGCGTCCTCTACCTCGACTCACACCCGGTGACCAGGGCGGGACGCCACCTCGGCACCGTGGTGGTGGTCCGTGACCGCACGGACCTGGCCGCACTGACCCGCAGGTTGGGCACCGTGCAGGCGATGGGGTCCACGCTGCGGGTGCAGCGCCACGAGTTCGCCAACCGGATCCACGCCGCCTCCGGGCTCCTGGACGCCGGACGGATCGACGATGCGCGGGCGTTCCTGCAGGACATGGCCGAGCGCGGCCCGGTGGACTTCCCGTTGCAGGGCGCGGAGCTGCTCGACGAACCGTTCCTGCAGTCCTTCCTCGGCGGCAAGTCGATGGAGGCCGGTGAACGTGGTGTGGGCCTGCGGGTAGGGGAGGAGACGCTGGTCCTCGGCCAGATCGGCGGCGACGGTGCGGTCGAGGACGTGGCCACGGTCCTGGGGAACCTCGTGGACAATGCCGTGGCCGCCGCCCTGCGTAGCGACGGTGCAGGCGGCGCGGACGATACCGACGGGGAGAGGTGGGTGGAGGTCACCGCGATGCAGGACGACCTGGCGCTCACCCTCATGGTGGCCGATTCCGGACCCGGACTGGACGCGGGCGACCCCGTCCCCGCCGAAGACCCCGCCCCTGCTTCGGACCCGATCCACGGCCACGGGATCGGGCTTGCGCTGTCGCGCGAGATGCTGCGCCGTCGCGGCGGCGAACTCTGGGTCATCGACCGCGGCGGCACGCACCCGGGGCACGGGGCGGTCTTCGGCGTGCGACTACCCGGGGTGTTCGGGACGGCCGAGGGCTCAACCAATCCAGACGAGGAGACACGATGACACACCACCAGGACGCCCGGTCGACCACCCGCACACCGCGTAACCTGCGGGTGCTCGTCCTCGACGACGATTTCCGGGTCGCCTCGATCCATGCCGACATCGTCGCCTCGGTACCGGGCCTGGAGGTCCAGGCGACGGTCGGCACCTGCGCGGAGGCCAGGGCGGTGCTGGAGGGGCGGGACACGAACGTCGTGCCGGGGCTCGTCCCGGACCTCGTGCTCGCCGACGTCTACCTGCCCGACGGGGACGGCATCGAGCTGGTGCGTGCGGCACGCGTCGACGCCTTCGTGTTGTCCGCGGCCGTCGAGGCGTCCACCGTGCGGCGCGCCTTCACCGCAGGGGTCCACGCCTACCTGGTGAAACCCTTCAACCGCAGGGAGCTCGTGGAGCGCCTGGAGCGCTACATCAGGTTCCGCCGGGTGACCGGGACGCCTCACCCGTTGCGGCAGGAGGAGATCGACCGGGCGATGGCGGTGATGCACGCGACGACGCAGCCGGTCACCGCGGCCGGGAGCTCCACCGAGGACCTCGTCCTCGAGGCGCTGGGCTCCGGTGAGCACTCCGCGGCGCAGGTGGCGGAGGTCGCCGGGGTGTCCCGGGCGACCGCGCAGCGCAGGCTATCGGCGCTGGCCGGACGCGGGGTCGTCACCGTGCGGCTGCGGTACGGAAGTTCAGGACGCCCCGAGCACCTGTACTCGCGGTCCTCGGGGCGGGGGTGGTGAGGGCGCGCCGGTTCATGCGGCGCCGGGAGGTCAGGCGTTGGGCTCGGGGATCATCCGCGCCGAGGAGTCCTCGACGATCGCCTTGCCGAAGGGGAAGCAGGTGACCGGGATCATCTTCAGGTTCGCCCAGGCCAGCGGCAGCCCGATGATGGTGATGGCCTGCAGGGCGGCGGTGGCGATGTGCCCGAGGGCGAGCCACAGGCCAGCGACGAGGAACCAGATGACGTTCATCAGCCCGGAGCCGAAGCCGGCGGTGGACTTGGTGACCACGGTGCGGCCGAAGGGCCACAGGGCGTAGCTCGCCATCCGGAACGAGGCAACGCCGGCGGGGATGGTGATGATGAAGACGCAGGCGATCAGGCCGAAGAGGATGTAGCCGAGGAACAGCCAGATTCCGCCGGTGACCAGCCAGAGAATGTTGAGGACGAACCGCAGGATTGTCATGGCCCCCATGCTAGCGTCATCGGCGTGCGGTCGTGGGGTGGGTGAGACGACCGCCGCAAGGCCATCCGGGATGTCATCTGACTCATGCCCCAGGTCGAGAACCGGCCGTTTTCTCCCCGGGGCATGACTCAGGTGACATCGACTGGTCACGCTGACTGGTCACGCCGTGCACCACCGTGTCAGGCCGGTCGCACCTCCTCCGCCTGCCCTGTCTGCCCCGCCTGCCGCCGGGGCAGCGTCCACGCCGCCACCAGCAGGACCACGGCCGCGACGACGACCCCGTAGAACACCCCGGTGGTGGCGTCGACCACCGAGCCGCCGCCGGAGTAGACCGCGTTGGACACCGTGCCGTAGACGGCCACGGCCACGGCACTGCCCGCCGAGCGGGCGAACATGGTCAGCCCGGTGACCTCGGCGCGCTCGGACCAGCCGACCGAGGACTGCGCGGCCACCACGTTCGGTGCGGCGGTGAAGCCCATGCCCGCGCCCAGTACCAGGGCGACGGCGACGATGAGCCAGATGTTCTGCTGGCCGACCACCAGGAGCAGCAGGAGCGTACCGACCATCACGATCGAGGTGCCCAACGTGATCGAGGCGCGGAAGCCGTGCGGGACGTAGATGCGTCCGGCGTTGGCGCTGGCCAGCGGCCAGGCGATGGTCAGGGCGGCGACGGCGATGCCCGCGGCGACGGGGGTGGCCCCGGCGGCGCGCTCCAGGTAGGTGGGTACGAAGCTGGTCAGCCCGAGCACGATCGCCCCGATGGCCGCGGAGATCACCACGGCGTGCACGATCAGGCGCCGCGACAGCAGGTGCAGGTTCACCACGGGTTCGGCGGCGCGGCGTTCCACCATTACAAACGCCGCCAGGGTGAGGGCGCCGCCGAGGAAGCAGACCAGCGAGGCGGTGGAGGTCCAGGACCATGCCTCGCCGCCCTCCAGCAGCCCGAGGAGCAGCAGGGTGAGCCCGAGGGTGAGAAGCAGGGCACCTTCGACGTCGATGCGGTGGCGGGTGCGCTCCACCTTCTCGTGGAAGTTGCGCCACACCATCACCGCGGCGAGCAGGCCCAGGGGGATGTTGATCACGAAGATCCAGCGCCAGGACACGTACTGGGAGAACAGCCCACCGAGCAGCGGGCCGAGCATCGAGGAGATGGCCCACACGCTGGCGAGGTAGCCCTGCACCTTGGCGCGTTCGCGCACGGAGTAGATGTCGCCGGCGATGGTCTGGCCCATCGGCTGCACCGCGCCGGCACCGACGCCCTGGATGATGCGGCAGAGGATGAGCACGGTCATCGAGGGGGCGGCGACGGCGAGGGCGGAGCCGAGGACGAAGACGCCGATGCCGGTGAGGATCACCGGTTTGCGCCCGTAGGTGTCGGCGAGTTTCGAGAAGACCGGGACGGTGACGGCCTGGGCGAGCAGGTACCCGGAGAACAGCCACGGGTAACGGGAGAATTCGCCGAGGTCGTCGACGATGCTGGGCACGGCGGTGGCCAGCACCGTGGCGTCCACCGCCATGAGCGCGGAGGACAGCATGATCGCGACGAGGACGGGGCCGCGGCGGTCCCGGAACACTGACAAGGCCATTTCTCCGATGGTAACGACCCGGGTCGTGCGCGAGGCGGGGAAGACCCCGTTCTCTGGCGCGCCACCGGACCGGTGTGGCACGGTGGTGGTGACACTACTGTGAACTACAGATACTGGAGATGAGTCCTGTGCGTGATGTGACTGGAACTCGACGAGGCACGACCTTGCCCGCGGCAGGGCTCGCCCTGGCGGCCGCAGCAGGGCTCTTCCTCGCCGCCTGCGACAACGACGGTGCCGGTGTCGAGGAGGCGCAAGGCGGCGGTTCGGTCAGCGCCGACCCGGCCGACGCCGCCCTGTCGGGTGACATGACCAGCGAGCAGGACGCCGGGGAGGCTCCGGAGCCGACGCCGGGCGCGGCGTCCACCGATGGTTCGGCCGGTGCCGTCGCCGACGGCGCCCCGGCACCGGACCCCGCGCCGTCCTCCGGCGACGAGCAGGTTGCCACCCAGCAGAACCGTGTGGAGCTGGCCGACTACACCGTCCCGCTGAACGGTCAGGACTCGATGATCTGCATGTTCCGTGACAGCCAGGAGGCCGACGGCTTCGACTGGGGCTGCCAGGCGGAGAACTTCCACGCCGGGTGGGAGGCCACCCGCGGCGGCGACGCCAACGGTGTCGCCTACCGTGTCGGCGGCGACCCGGAGCTCTACGGGCTGCTGGGCAACGCCGCGAGCCCCAACCAGGCCGGCACGCTCGACGAGGGTGCGGTCACCGAGGTCGGCGACCGCTTCGTGGTGGACACCACGCAGCCGGACGCGGCGCTGATCACCGCCGACGGCGTGACTGCGCGCGTCACCGCCGACTCCTACGAGATCGTCGGCTGAGTCTGCTGAACTGAAGCCTCGGACGCTGCACCGGTCGCTGCACCGGGCGCCGCGTCGCGTTCGCCGGGCAGGGGGCGGCGTCGCACGAGCGCGGCGTAGACCGCGCCGGTGATGTTGTGCAGCACCGCGGCCACGGCGCCGGGCAGCGCGGCCTCGGGGGAGAAGAAACGTCCGGCCATGCCGGAGGCCAGTCCGGCGGACTGGGTGCCGATCTCGATCGCCATCGTGCGGTTGACCGGCTCGGGCAGGCGGAAGAGCCGTCCGGTGAGGTATCCCAGCAGGTAGCCGCAGAGGTTGTGCAGCAGCACCGCGGCGAAGACGATCAGGCCGACCTGGGCCAGGCGTTCGGCGTTGTTGGCCACCGCGGGGAACACCACGCCGCCGATGCCGAGGATCGACAGCCACGGCAGCACGGGGGCGACCTTGTCGACCCACCGGTTGAGCACGGTGCGGATCAGCAGGCCACCGACGACGGGCAGCAGCACGGTCTGCACCAGGGTCAGGGCCATGCCGGCACCGTCGACCTCGGTGCGGGTGTCGGCGAGCAGCAGCATCAACGCCGGGGTCAGGATGGGGGAGACCAGGGTGGACACACTGGTCATGGCGACGGAGACGGCGACGTCGCCCTTGGCCAGGTAGGCGATCACGTTGGATGCGGTGCCGCCGGGCACCGAGCCGAGCATCAGCAGTCCCACGGCCAGCGCCGGGTTGAG
The DNA here is from genome assembly GCF_052377495.1 of Corynebacterium sp. AOP36-E1-14. Taxonomy (NCBI): domain Bacteria; kingdom Bacillati; phylum Actinomycetota; class Actinomycetes; order Mycobacteriales; family Corynebacteriaceae; genus Corynebacterium; species Corynebacterium sp. AOP36-E1-14. The sequence goes on along the minus strand of NZ_JBQSWV010000016.1, from coordinate 52,264 downwards.
GCCGAGCAGTTTGGCCACGCCGATGGCCAGCAGCGGCATGATCACGAACTGGGCGATCACGCCCACGATCACCGGGGTGGGCCGGGTGGCGATGACCTTGAAGTCGGGGATCGTCAGCGTGAGCCCCATGGTGAACATGATGACCATGAGGAAGAGGTTGATGTGGTCGGTCAGGGGGATGAACACGGCCGGGGCGAGGAAGGCGGCGAGTGTGCCGGCGAGGATGAACACCGGGAAAGCGGTGACGGCGATGGCCGCGGAGCGGTCCTCCTTGTGCCGGGCCTCAGGGGAGTGTGCGGCGGTGGGCGCGGCTGTGGATGCAGCGGGGGAGCTTCTGTCGTGACTCGTCATGCTTCACGAATGTATCGGCCCCAGAATGATTATCCTAAAATGCGACAGTTTGCGTCCCACTGTCTGGGACGGGGCCCGTGCGTTAACCCGGGATGAACACTGCGACAACAGTCCCCGACAACCCTCTTCTCGCCCGGCGGCGACCCCCGGGGGCCGATAGCGTGATTTCCCGACGAGGCAGCCGGTGGACGGCCGCTGCCGATGCGAGAAGATGGAGAACACGACTGTGCCGACCAGGCCGCTGGGAATCAGGACGCCGGGAAACAGGACACCGCAGGACGCGACGGCACCCGGGGGTGTCACCCGCCGCCGCTTCCTCACCGGGGCGGTCGTCGCCGGTGCCGGGTTCACCGTCGCCGGCGGCGCCGGGCAGGCCTACGCGCAGGACGCCCCGGGCGGCGCGCAGGACGCTGTATCGTCCGGTGCGTCCGGCGCCTTCCTGCACTCCGTCGCCTCCGGCGACCCCTGGCCGGACAGCGTGGTGATCTGGACCCGGGTCACCCCCACGCCAGAGGCCACGCCCGGCTCGGGGGCGGGCGCGCCGACGAAGGTGCGCTGGGAGGTCGCCACCGACCCCGGATTCGGTGCATCCACCGTCGCCTCCGGCGAGCAGGTCACCGACGCCACCGTGGATCACACCGTGAAGGTCAACGTCACCGGGCTGACCCCGGCGACCGACCTGCACTACCGCTTCACCGTGCTCGACGGCCCGGCCACCGGGGCGACCTCGCGGGTGGGGCGCACCCGCACCTCACCGGCGCTGGAGGCAGAGCCGGACAACGTGCGCTTCGGGGTGTGCTCCTGCTCGAACTACGAGGCCGGCTACTTCCGTGCCTACCGGGAACTCGCCGACCGCGGGGACGTGGAGTTCATCCTGCACCTCGGCGACTACACCTACGAGTACGACTCCGGCGAGTACGGCGCGGCCTACGGAGAGATCGTGCGCACCGTGGAACCGGCGCAACGCACCCGCACCCTCACCGGCTACCGCATCCGCCAGGGCCACTACCACCGGGACCGCGACCTGGCCGACCTGCACGCCGCCAAGCCGATGATCTGCATCTGGGACGACCACGAGTTCTTCGACAACGCCTGGCGCGACGGCGCCACCGGCGACTCCGAGTACGGCGGCCCCGCGGAGTACGCCGAGGTGCGCCGCGCGGCCACCCAGGCCTACTACGAGTGGATGCCGGTGCGCGCCGGGAAGGGCTTCAACACCGGCGAGGACCGTCACCTCTACCGCCACCTGCGCTACGGCCGGCTCTTCGAGCTGATCCTGCCGGACCTGCGCACCTACCGTGACCTGCAGGGGCCGTTGAACACGGTGAACGACTCCTCGCGCACGATGATGGGCACCGACCAGTTCGGCTGGTTCGGCGACGTGCTGACCACCTCCTCGACGACGTGGCAGCTCATCGGCAACTCGGTGATGTTCGCCCCGATGACCCTGCCGAATACGCTGGACCCGCGGGTGCACGACTGGCTCGTCGACCAGGTCGGCGTGCCGCCGGACGGGGTGGCGCTCAACACCGACCAGTGGGACGGCTACATGGTCGAGCGTCAGCGCATCATTGACCTCATCGCCGAGCGACGGGCGAAGGGGTCGCAGCCGGGGCTCAACGTCGTCTTCCTCACCGGCGACATCCACTCCTCGTGGGCGGCGGACATCCCGGCGTCGGCGGCGGACTACCGGCTGCGCCGCGACATGGACGTCGTCGCCGCGGAGTTCATCGTCCCCTCCGTCACCGCGGGCAGCGCCTACGACGCCATCGTGCCGTCCCCGGTCGCCGCCCCGGCGGTGAAGGAGGCGCTGCGGGTGGGGCAGGACGCCCTGACCACGATCGACCACTGGTACAAGTACGTGGACCTGACCCGCCACGGCATGATGGTCGTCGACGTGGACTCCACCCGCACCCAGGTCGACTGGTTCCACGGCGAGGTGCTGCAGGACGACGCGCCGATGACCTACACGACCAGCTGGCAGACCAGGGTCGGTGACCCGGGGGCCAGGCCGGCGGCAGGACCGCTGCAGTGATGACGCTGCGCTCGACCGGCGGAGTCAATAGGATGGCGGCATGAGTGAGACCGACGACAGTCAGGCAGAAGCCGCCGACACCGCCGTAGCCGACGTACGCGAGGCCTTGGACGCGCTGGCGGACCCGGCTGTGCTGGTGGTCAACGAGCGTCACGGTGACGACCACGCGGTGAACCTCACCAAGCTGCGCGCGGTGGCCAAGGAGGCCGGGACCGGGCGCAAGCCGGCGGTGAAACACGAGCTGGCGCTGGCCTGTGGGAGACCGGGGACTCGGCCTGCCGTCTGGCGGCGACGCTGCTGATGCGTCCGAAGTCGCTGGACGCCGACGCCCTGGACACGATGCTGCGTCAGGCGGGCACCCCGAAGGTGCACACCTGGCTGCTGAGCTACGTGGTGAAGAAGAGCGCGCACGTCGACGAGCTGCGAGAGCGTTGGTTCGAGGAAACCGACCCGGCCACCGACCCCACCGTCGCCTCCGCCGGCTGGGCACTGACCACCGAGAAGGTGGCTGCCTGGGACCCCGTGACAGAGGAACAGGCAGAACAGGCCGGTGAAATCACCGGCCTGCTCGACCTGATCGAGTCCACGATGGCGGACAGTCCGGACACCTTGCAGTGGGCGCAGAACGAGTGCCTGGCGCAGATCGGGATCAACCACCCGGACTTCCGGGAGCGTGCCGTGGAGATCGGTGAGCGCCTCGGCGTGTTGAAGGACTACCCGACGCCGAAGAACTGCACGTCACCGTATGCGCCGGCGTGGATCGCGGAGATGGTGTCCCGCCAGGAGGCGGGGAGCTAGGCTCCCCGGAGGCTCGCGGACCCTACTCCGCCGGCGGTGCCGGCGGGGTGGGCGCGCCCTTGGGCGGGGCGATGCGGGAGTAGGCCGCGGTCGCACCGGACGCACCGGACGCACCGGCCGAGGCGTCCTGCATGGCACCGGTGGCGCCGGCACCTGCAGCGTCTCCTGCGTTCTCTGTGCCCTCTTCGGCACCCTCGCCGATCCAGGAGCCCGCGGAGCGGCCAGGGGCGGCGTCCCAGTTGCCGTCGACGAGCTTCTTCTGCACGACCAGGGCGGCGGCGAAGACCGCCACGGCCACGGCCACGATGACCACCAGGCCCCACACCCCGGCCGGGGCGTTGCCGATGAGCAGGCCGAACCAGCCGAAGTCGGCGTCGCCGAAGGTGGTGTTCTCGCCCGACATGTCGCCGAGCACGTTGATCAGGAACGCCGGCAGGATCGTGATGATCACACCGTTGACGAACGCGCCGAGCACCGCGCCGCGGCGTCCACCGGTGGCGTTGCCGTACACGCCGGCGGCACCGCCGGTGAAGAAGTGCGGCACCAGGCCGGGCAGGATCAGCGCGGCGCCGAACGCCGGGTTCAGCCACGTCGACAGGATCACCAGGGCGACCAGGCCACCGGAGAAGCTGGAGATGAAGCCGATGAGCACGGCGTTCTGCGCGTAGGGGAACACGATCGGGGCGTCGAGCGCGGGGATCGCACCCGGGACGACCTTGGCGGCGATGCCCTGGAAGGCGGGCACGAGCTCGCCGAGGATGGTGCGCACACCGAAGAGGATCACGGCCACGGCCACGCCGAACTGCAGACCCTGGGTCACCGCCTGCATCAGGTAGTTGCCCAGGTCGGTGGCCACGGAGTCCTCACCGAAGGCGGCGAAGGCCTCGTCCTGCCCGGCCCGCACCACGTAGAGGATCGCCAGGACCAGGTACATCAGCACCATCGACAGGGCGGTGGCGACCATGGAGTCGCGCAGGAACCGCAGGCCCTCGGGGACCTTCAGGTCCTCGGAGGACTTCGACGCCTTGGCGCCCTTGCCGCCGACGGCCTTGCCCACCGCACCGGCGGCGATGTAGCCGGCGGTGCCGAAGTGGCCGATGGCCACCGAGTCGTCGCCGGTGACCTTGCGGGTCCAGGGGTGCGCCAGGGCGGGGAGGGCGACCATCAGCACGCCGAGCAGCACCGCGCCCAGGCCCACGACGATCCAGTCGGCGTAGTCCGCGGTGACCAGGATGATGGTGATCATCGTGGCCATGAACAGCACGTGGTGACCGGTCAGGAAGACGTAGCGCAGCGGTGTGAAGCGCGCGAACAGCAGGCTGACCACGTAGCCGAGGATCATCAGCCAGGCGACCTGGGAGCCGAACTCCTCCTGGGCGATGCCGGCGATGGCCTCGTTGGTGGGCACCACACCGTGCATGCCGGTGGCGCCCTCGATCATCACGCCGAGCGGGTCGAGCGAGGCGGTGACCAGCGTGGCGCCGGCACCGATGAGCAGGAAGCCGAGGATCGCCTTGATCGCGCCGCCGGCGACCTGCCCGGCGCTGCGGCGCATGGCGATCAGGCCGATGGCGGTGAAGATACCGATGAGGAACGCCGGGACGGCGAGGATCTCGTTGACGATGAACGTTGGAATGGCGAGCAACCAGTCCATGGGGGATTCTCCTTTTGAGGGGGCCGTTCTTACAGGGCGTAGAGCGCGCGGAGCGCGGAGTCGATCTCGCGGGGGCTGGTGAAGTTCTCCACGACCCAGACCGGGATCCCGGGGTCGCCTAGGGTCTTGGCGATCTCACCGGAGGTGAGGATCAGGTCGGCGTCCTTCGCCTTGCCCTTCGCCGAGATGGTGTCGGTGGCCTCCACGGAGACGAGCGCGTCCCAGCCCCAGCGCTTGAGGACGTCCTCGGTGGTGTTCTTCAGAAACAGGCTGGTGCCCAGCCCGTTGCCGCACACGGTGAGGATGTGGTTGCGCGAGTTCCCGCCGGGGTAGCGCTCCCCGTCGGGGATCGAGTAGGACGCCCCGGCGGCGCTGGCGGTGCTGGCAGCGGCAGTGCTGTCGGTGCCGGCGTCCGACGCGGGCGCGTCGCGTCCGTCGAGGATGGCGAGGATCTCCTCGGGGGTCTGCGCGGCGTCCAGCTTCGCGCGGGTGGACTTGCGTCCGACGACCTTGGCCAGCTGCGCCATGGCGCTGGTGTGGGTGGTGGCGTCGGTGGCGGCCAGGGCGACGACGAGGGTGACCGGGTCGTTCTTCTCGTGGCCGAACTCCACGGGCTCGGCCAGGCGCACCCAGCTCATCGCGGTCTCGTGCACGGCCTCGCTGGGGCGGGCGTGGGCGAAGGCGAAGCCGGGGGCGACGACGATGTAGGGGCCGTTGTCGATCACCGAGTCGATCATCGCGGTCGTGTAGGCGGCGTCGGTCGCGCCGGTGTCTTCCAGGAGTTCCCCGGAGTGCGCGACGGCTGTCTTCCAGTCGGCGGCAGTCACATCCAGGTCGATCCTGCTTTGTGACAGGAGGGAGGTGAGGGTGCTCATGAGACTCATCCTATCCCTGCTCTTAGTAGGTAACGAAACTAGGTAATGGGGGCTTCGGCGGTCTCGCGGGGCCCGGATGTTCGAACGCAGGGGCGTACTGGCTGCTGTGCAACCGGCGTGATTCGCGCACCCTGAAGAGGTGGCTGCAGACGAACCAGGACTACCGGGTCAACTGGCAGATGCTGGCCGACGACGAGCGGGCCGTCTTCGCTCGTCCGGAGGAGCTGCCGGTGCTCCCGCTGCGGCACTGGAAGTCCGTGTGGCTGGTCATCCTCGCCGGTTTCGTGGTGGCGATGGTCGGCGCCATGTTTCTTCCCGAACCCACCACCGCCTGAGGCCGACCCCACGTAGCATCACCGCCATGGATGACAGTAGCGATGAACTGCTTGCCGGGGTCAGGGTCGTCTCGATGGCGGTGAACCTGCCCGGCCCGGTCGCCGCGCACCGGCTGCGCGGCCTGGGTGCTTCGGTGACGAAGGTCGAGCCGCCGTCCGGCGACCCGCTGTCGCTCGTCGCCCCGGAGTACTATGCGCACCTCGCCGCAGGCCAGGACGTGGTGGCCCTGGACCTGAAGTCCACCGCCGGCTCCGAGCGGTTGCACACCCTTCTTCAGGACGCTGACCTGCTGGTCACCTCGCACCGGCCGCGGGCGCTGGCCGCGTTGGGGCTGGACTGGGAGGACCTGCACGCCCGACATCCCCACCTGAGCCAGGTGGCGATCACCGGCAGTCCCGGGGAGGCGGCGGACACCCCGGGGCATGACCTGACCTACCAGGCTGCGGCGGGCACGATCGCCCGGCATGACGGTGTCCCGGTGATGCCGACGCTGCCGGCCGCGGATCTGGGAGGCGCCGAACGGGCGGTCGCCGACGGCATCGCCGCGGTACTCCGGGCGCAACGCACCGGGCAGGGGCACCACGTCGAGGTCGCGCTGTCCGGGGTCGTCGACGACTTCGCCGCGTCCACACGGTGCGGGCTCTCCGGGCCGGGGACGATCCTGGGCGGCGGCTACCCGCTCTACGGGATCTACCCGGCCAGCGACGGTTTCGTGGCGGTGGCGGCGATCGAACCGCACTTCGCCGCGGCACTGGCAGCACTGATGGGGGAGGAGTCTGCGTTCGAGGTGACCGCGGAGGATCTCCGGGAGTTCTTCGCCGCCGGCACCCTGGAGCACTGGAGTCGGTGGGCCCGTGAACACGACCTGCCGGTGGCGCCGCTGCGCTGAGACGGGGGGCCGCTCAGCGCAGCGGGAGGCGGAAGGCGGCGCGCGGTGCGACGTCCAGCCCGGCGTCCTGCTCTGCGGCACGTACGGCATGCAGGTCGGGGCGTAGATCGGGACGCAGGTCGCTGGCGTCGAGCGGGAGGAATCCGAGACTGCGGTAGAGCGGGCCGTTCCAGGGCACGTCGACGAAACTGGTCAGGCACACCCCGGGGAACCCGCGGGCGCGGGCATGCTCCACCGCCAGTGCAATGAGCCGGGTGCCGAGGCGTCGGCCCCGGCACGACGGATCCACCGAGACCTGCTCGATCAGGAGGTCGCCGTCGGCCAGCCCCACCCACAACCAGGCGACGAGGTGTGTGAAACCGTCCCCGGCACCGTCGACGACGAGGACGTGGTGGGCGTCCACCGCGGCGGTGAGCTCCGCGACGCCCGGAGGGTCGTCGTCAGCGACCACGTCGAGCCCGACGGTGCGGAAGGGTTCCCCGGCACGTCGTTCCAACGCACGTACGGCGGCGACGTCCCGCCTGCCCGCCAGTCGTGCGGGGGCCGGGACGTCACCGCCGGTGAAGGAGCAGTCGCAGACGCCTATGAGACGGGGGAGGACTGGGCGCCCGGGGCGTAGGGCTCGGTGTCGCCGACGGTCTCCGGCTCGCCGTCGGTGCCGTAGACCGTCGCGCCCTCGGAGGGCTCCTCGCTGGAGGAGGCGGAGGAACTCGACGGAACGCCGGCGCCCTCGTAGCCGCTGTCCGGGGTGACCTCGGTCGAGGGGGCGGTTCGTTCGCTGTCGTTCTCGCTCGGCGGCTGGCAGGCGGTCGCCCCCAGCGCCAGAACGGCGGCAGCGAGCAGGGCGGTGGTCCGGCGGGTGCGGGTCATCTCATCTCTCCTGAGTGAGTCAGCGGTGGATCAGCGGGAGGTAGTCACGTCCTCCCGTGGGGTACTCGTCCATGAGCATAGTTGGTCGGACCTGCGCATCGGTACACGGGCAACCCCGCAGGTGCGTCCGGAACGCGGGACCGGCCCTTTTCCCGTGCCCCACCCCGCACGCACCGGGGGCGGCCCTGAGGCCGACCGGTGCGGTGTTCGGTGCCCGTGTCCGCGCCTCGGCGCGGTACCCTGTGAGCCTGGACCGGGCCGGTGGCAATGACCGTGCCCATGAGGATCCCACGAGGAAAGGACACGGCCATGAGTTCGGACGGTCGCTCGAACGGTCGATGGGGTACGCCGGATGACGGCGAGTGGCAGGGGGACGAGACCCCGACCACGGCCTGGGACCCCGCGGGCCGGCCCCGGCAGGACGGAAACGGGCAGGACGTTCCCGCGGACGAGAACCCGACGACGGTGTGGAACGGCGGCGCCGGTGCGCAACCGCCCCAGTCGCCCCAGTCACCCCAGCCTCCGCAGTACCAGTACGGCAACGAGGACGAGACGCAGGTCATCCGGCCCGGTCAGCCCGCCGACCAGTACGGGCAGCCGCAGTACGGTCAGCCCCAGTACGACCAGCAGCAGTACTACGGTGACCCCTACGCTCAGCAGCAGTACGACCAGCAGCCCTACGACCAGCAGCAGTACGGTGAGCCGCAGTTCGGGGCGGGGCAGCCCGACGACAACGGCGGCGGGAAGAAGCGTGGCGGCAAGCTCGCCGTCATCGTGCTCGTCGTCGCCGCACTGGTCGCGATCGTGCTGGCGTTGGTGACGTTCGTCTTCAACCGCAGCGGGGACGGGGCGACCGCCCCGACGACCACCACGCAGCAGACACCGGAGGAGACCCAGGGCAACGAGGACAACCAGGACAACGACGGTGGCGAACCGTCGTCACCGGGGCTCCAGCTGCCCAGCGACATCGAACTTCCCAGCGACATCGAGATCCCCACGGACCTCGAGGACCTGCCCAGCAATCTGCCGGACCTGCCGAGCCTGGACCCGGACGTCATGGACCAGCTCAACGACACCCTGGACCAGTTCCGTGACCAGCTGCCCTGACCAGCGGGCCTGACCAGCGGGCCTGACCGGGCCCACCCCCGTGCCCGGGCACGGCACCGGGGGTGGCAGGTATGAATTGTTGCATGAGCCGACAAGCATCACCCCTGAACATCTTCACCTCCACGTTCCCCCTGCCGCAGACCCGCGCGGCACTGGAGGACGCTGGCGCGGTGATGGTCGACGACCTCGCCGAGGCCGACGCCTTCATCTGCCACGGTGTGGCCCCCGCGGACTTCCCCACGCTGCCCGACCGGGTGAAGTGGGTGCAGCTGTGCCAGGCCGGTATCGAGGGCTTCTTCAAGCAGGACGTCATCGACGCCGGCGCGCAGGGCGACCGCCGCTGGACGAACGCGTCCGGGGTGTACGGACGCCAGGTCGCCGAGAGCGCGATGGCGCTGCTCCTGTCGGTCACCCACATGCACAAGAGGATCGCCCGGGCGGCCAGCTGGTCGGTGTGGCGTGAGGTCGACGACAACACCCGGTGGCTGCACGGCACCACCGTGGCGGTCGTCGGCGCCGGCGGCATCGGCCGGCACCTCATCGAGATGCTCGCCCCCTTCGGGGCGTCGGTCATCGCGGTCAACCGCACCGGGAACCCGGTGGACGGGGCGGAGCGCACGCTGCCGATCGAGCAGGTGTCGGACGCCGTGGCGGCCGCCGACCACACCGTCGTCGCCGTCCCGCTGACGGACGCCACCCGCGGCCTGTTCGACGCCGACCTGTTCGCGTCCTTCCGTCCCGGGGCGACCGTGGTCAACGTCGCACGGGGGCCGGTCGTGGTCACCGACGACCTCGTCGCTGCCCTGGAGTCCGGGCAGCTCGGCGGCGCGGGACTCGACGTCACCGACCCCGAGCCGCTGCCGGACGGGCACCCGCTGTGGGAGATGGACAACGTGACGATCACGACGCACTCGGCGAACACCCGCGCCTCGATGGACGCCCAGCTCGCCGGGCCCACCGTCGACAACTACCGCGCCTTCCTCTCCGGGGAGCGCATGCCCACCGAGATTGACCCGTCGAAGGGCTACTAAAGGGCTACTGACCGGAGGCTAGGGTCGCTGCGCGGCGATCCCGCGCACGTAGGCGTTCGCCATCCGGGCCTGGACGCGGCGACCCACCGGGCCACCCAACCTGGTCAGCAGGGTGCCGGGCCGGGAGAACGCGCTGACGGTGGCGGTGACCGTGCCGTCGGAGTGCAGGGTCACGGTGAAGGCCTCCTCGCCGCACTCCACGTGACCCGGCAGGGTGCCGTAGACAAGGGAGTCCGGCCCGGCGGTGAGGACCAGGCACGGCGAGTCCAGCGGGGTGAGCAGGCCGCGGCCCGGGGTCACCGTCACGACGTCGCCGACCGCCATCGGCGCGGTGTCGTCCAGCGGTGTTCCGGCGCGGTGCAGCGGTGCGCCGGCCAGCCGGTGCGCCCGCCCTCCCAGCAGGTTGTCGAGCGCGCGGGCGTGGTCGTCCTTGCCGTGCCCGATGACCCGGCTGGTGCTCAGGCAGTGGAACCCCTGGTGCTCCAGGCGGTCGGCTACCCCGGAGTGGCCGTCGAGGTCGTGCACCGAGGCGGACAGTCCGCGGAACTCGCCGGGGTAGGTGAGGTCGCGTTCCGACAGTGCGCGGTCGGGCGGTCGGGGTGGGGAGGACGGGAGGCGCAGTCGCATTCCCCCGAGGCTACCGACACGGCATGCTCCCGTGCCCCGGTAGTTTCTCGGTGGAGAGCATTTTTCGGCGACACCGGCTACAATGCCCCACGTACATCCTCCCTGCCACAGCGAAGGAAGATCGAGCATGCCCGTAACAACCGAGTCAGCCGGGAACTCCGGAACCCGTTCGAGCCGTGCCCTGAGCCGCATCCCGAAACTCTTCTCGGGGCGCAAGGCAGGACGCGTCCTGTCCGCCGGGGCGATGGCGGTCGCGCTGGTGACCGGCGGGACCACCGTCGTGGCGCCGGCGGTGGCGGGCGCGCAGACCTCGACCCACGCCGGCGCCGGCATCGTGCTCACCTTGGGCGACGGCTCCGAGGCGCTGTGCACCCTGAACTCCGTCGTCGAGAAGGACGGCACGTTCTACGGTGTGACCGCCGGGCACTGCCTCAGCGAGGCGGAGATCGGCTCGCCGGTGGTGAAGGTCTCCACCGACTCCGGGCAGCTGCTCGCCGACGCCGAGGACATCGCCGCCGGCGGTGTGGAGCTCGGCGGCGAGGCCAACCCCTTCGACCCCTACGCCGGACTCGACGACGTGGGCTGGTTCCGTCTCGACGAGTCGGTCACCCCGAATGACGGGGAGGTCTCCAGTACCGCGCACACGGGCATCCCGGTGCTCGACGACGCGCTGCGTGGCCACAGCCAGCCCCTCGGCGACCCGGTCCCGGTGACCCAGAACCTCGTCGGCTCCATCGTCTGCAAGGACGGCACGATGTCCGGGCGCACCTGCGGGCCGGTCCTGGCGGTGAACACCGACTCCCAGGAGATCACCGCCCTGATCCCGGCGATCAGCGGTGACTCCGGAAGCCCGCTGCACGTCGCCGGTGCCGACGGCAAGCGCCACATCGTCGGTGCCCTGTCCAACGGCACCCCGGTGCTGTTCAACACCTTCGACGGGACCCGTGAGCACCTCCCGGCCGTCGGGGCGTGACCTTTTCGTTGCCGTTCTCCCGAATTTTCCGGAGTCACCTCTGAAGGACGCTCCAGTGGGCTGTCAGGAAACTCCAAGACTGCGATCGTAGTGTCGGAGACATCGCCACCACAGATGGCGAGGTGATATCCAGAATTGCCGTCGCGAAAGGACTCCGTATTCGGTAGCTGAGCATTCTCCTCTTGAAACGTCAGCAGATGACCCCCGGTTCGTCAGGAGCCGGGGGTCATCTGTGTCTGCGTACGCACGGCCGGGTTTTGGCCCCCTATGTACACTCGGATGCCACGTTGTCCACACGACCTCAACCATCCGGGAACAACGGTGCCCTGATCGGCCGGTGTCCCCGGAGGAACCGGAATTGATGTGACTTCCCCGACCGACAGTTCAGCGACCGACAGCTCACCTGCCAGTCAGTCGACACGCGGCGCGTCAGGGGAGGGGGTGGACGAAAGCAGCGGAGCCAGGCGCGGTCCGGACCCGCTGATCCTCTGGGTCTCGGCCGGGTTCATCGTGGTGTTCGTCGCGGTGTGCGTGATCTTCGGCGACAGTGCCCGCGACAACTTCGCGGTGGTCTCCGAGTGGCTGATGACGAACCTCAACTGGCTCTACATCGGCGGGGTGACCATCGCCCTGCTCTTCCTCATCGCCGTGGCGTTCAGCCACTTCGGACGCATGCGCCTGGGCCCCGACGGGCAGAAACCGGAGTACTCGCTGAAGAGCTGGTTCGCCATGCTCTTCGCCGGCGGTCTCGGCAGCGTCCTGATGTTCTGGGGTGTGGCCGAACCGATCAACCACGCGGTGAACGTGCCCATGCAGGACGCCGAACCGATGTCCCACGAGGCCGTGAACGAGGCCATGGGCTTCACGATGTACCACTTCGGCATCCACATGTGGGTGATCTTCGCCCTGCCGGGACTGGCCTTGGGCTACTTCATCTACAAGCGGAACCTCCCGCCGCGGGTGTCCTCGGTGTTCGCGCCGATCCTCGGCGGGGCGATCTACTCCTGGCCGGGCAAGCTCATCGACGCGCTGGCCATCATCGGCACCGTCTTCGGCATCGCCGTGTCCCTGGGCCTGGGCACGTTGCAGATCGAGTCCGGCCTGGGCACCGTGTTCGGGATCGAGGGTTCCACCCTGCTGCTGGTGGGCATCATCGTGGTCATCGTCGGCGCCGCCTGCTGGTCGGTGGCCGCGGGCCTGGACAAGGGCATCAAGAACCTGTCGAACATCAACATCGTGATGGCGGTGGTGCTGCTCGTCTTCGTGCTCGTCGCCGGGCCCACGTTGCTGTTGCTGCGCGGCACCATGGACACCGCCTCGCTCTACGCCGAGTGGCTGCCGAGACTGATGTTCTGGTCGGACGCCGACCAGATCACCCGTGAGGGCTGGCAGGGCACCTGGACGGTCTTCTACTGGGCGTGGACGATCTGCTGGTCGCCGTTCATCGGCATGTTCGTCGCCCGGATCTCCAAGGGCAGGACGGTCCGGGAGTTCGTCGGCGGCGTACTGGTGCTGCCCGCCCTGTTCATCCTGATCTGGTTCGCCGTGTTCGGCTACGCCGGCCTGAACGCCGAGCGCACGAACCCGGGGAGCCTGTCGGGGCCGGTCGTCGAGGACGGCGACGCGGCGTCCTCCCTGTTCATCCTGCTGGAGACCATGCCGTGGAGCACCCTGGTCAGCGGTTTCGCACTGGTGGTCGTGGCGATCTTCTTCGTCACCTCCATCGACTCCTCGGCGTTGGTGACCGACATGTTCGCCGTGGGGGAGGAGAACGTGACACCGACCTACCAGCGGGTGCTGTGGGCGGTGTCGATCGGTGCGGTGGCCGCGGCGATCCTGGTCATGTCGCCGGACGCCGGGATCGAGGCCTTGCAGGAGGTGTCGATCATCATCGGGCTGCCGTTCTTCCTGATGTTCTTCGTGATGATGTACTCACTGCTCAAGGGAATGAACAACGACTTCCACGCCCGGCCGGAGCCGGTGACCCGCCAGTGGGACAAGACCGACTCGCCGGAGGCGTTGGAGGAGAACGAGAGCAAGCCGGCACCCGGCTACGACGACGACGGTGAGGAGCTGCCCCGGGCGTCCTACGACGCCGACGGCAACCTCATCGTCCCCGGCAGCGTGATCATCGCCGGTGACGTCGGGGTCGTCGGCGGCATCGGCGACGCCGATCCCGAGGACTACGACGCGCTGGGGGAGACTCAGGACGCGCAGGACGGTCCGGAGGGTCCGGACGGTTCGGGCGGGCGACCGGGGTGACGCCGGTCGCGGTTCGCCGCCGACCGTGAGCCGGGTTACACTATGTAGACATAACCATATACGCAAGTGCAGGAACGACAGCTCTCACGAGCATGAAGGAGAACACCATGGTTCAGCGTGTAGGCGTCATCGGGGCAGGTCAGATGGGCGGCGGAATCGCCGAGGTCGCGGCCAAGGCCGGCAGCGACGTCCTGGTCTGGGAGGGCAAGCAGGAGGCCCTCGACTTCGGCAAGTCCAAGATCGAGAAGTCGCTGGCCAAGGCCGTCGACCGCGGCAAGCTCAGCGAGCAGGACCGCGACGCCGCGCTGGCACGCCTGACCTTCACCACCGCCCTGGAGGACTTCGCCGACCGTGAACTGGTCATGGAGGCGATCATCGAGAACGAGGCGATCAAGAAGGACGTCTTCGCCAAGCTCGACGCCATCGTCGAGGACAAGAGCGCCCCGCTGTGCTCCAACACCTCCTCGCTGCCGGTCCAGGCCATCGCCTCGGCCACCGAGAACCCCGGCCGTGTCATCGGCCTGCACTTCTTCAACCCGGTCCCGGTGCTCCCGCTCGTCGAGGTCATCCCGGCCCTGACGACCGACGAGTCCACCGTGGAGACCGCACGCACCTACGCCACCGAGGTGCTGGGCAAGTCCGCGATCCAGGCGCAGGACCGCTCCGGGTTCATCGTGAACTTCCTCCTGGTGCCCTACCTGCTCTCGGCGGTGCGCATGGTGGAGCAGGGCGTGGCAACCAAGGAGGACATCGACACCGGCATGAAGCTCGGTGCGAACCACCCGATGGGCCCGCTGACCCTGGCGGACATGGTCGGCCTCGACACCTGCGCGTTCATCGCCGACGTGATGCTCGAGGAGTTCGGCGACCCGTCCTACGCCTGCCCGCCGCTGCTGCGCCGCATGGTGCAGGCCGGACACGTCGGACGCAAGTCCGGCAAGGGTTTCTACGACTACGCATAGATACCCCCGGGGGTCCCTGCACGGCGCGACGGATTTCACTATGCTCGTGCCCGCAAGCCTTTTTACGTCAACAGCGAAGGAGAGCTTTAATGTCAGGGATCGACGACATCAAGAACAAGGCCGAGGACGCAGCAGGCCAGGCCAAGGAAGCTGCCGGCGGCGCCGCCGGTAACGACGACCTCAAGAACGAGGGCAAGGCCGACCAGGTCAAGTCCGATGCGAAGCAGAAGTTCGAGGACGTCAAGGAGAAGGCGACCGACAAGGCCAACGAGGTCATCGGGAAGTTCAAGGACAACTAGTCCTTGACCCTCCCCGGCGTCACGCTGTAGACGCGGACCCCTCCACCTCCCGCACGGGAACGGTGGAGGGGTTCGCTCATGTGCACCGCCGGAACAGGGGCGAAGATCGAGCGTGGGATGGTGAACCCGGTGATTCAGCCATCCCACGCTCGATCTTCGCCCCTCGGTGCGTGAGGAGGGTCAGGAGTCTGCCGACTCCTCCGGGTGGGCCCCGCTCTCCCCGCTCTCCTCCGAGTCGACCTCCGGCCCACCGTCGCCGTGGAAGCCGAAGCGGCGCAGCCGGGCGCGGTCGGCGTCCGAGGAACTGGCGGTGAGGCGCAGCAGCTCGGCGTAGATGCCGCCACTGGTCGCCAGCTCGGCGGGCGAACCGGTCTCGTCGACCCGTCCTGCGTCGAGGGTGACGATGGTGTCCACCGTCGCGATCGTGGACAGCCGGTGGGCGATGACCAGGGTGGTGCGTCCGACCATCAGCTCCTCCAGACCGGCCTGCACCGCGCGCTCGGCGCGGGTGTCCAGGGCGGAGGTGGCCTCGTCGAGGATGAGGATCGGGGCGTCCTTCAGCATGGCGCGTGCCACGGCGATGCGCTGCTTCTGCCCGCCGGACAGCCGCAGGCCGCGCTCACCGATGAGGGTGTCGTAGCCGGCGGGGAAGTTGCGGATGAAGGCGTCGGCGTTGGCACGCTCGGCGACCTCGCGGATCTCCTCGTCGGTGGCGTGGGGACGCCCGTAGGCGATGTTCTCCCGGATGGTGCCGGAGAACAGTGCGGCGTCCTGGAAGACCACGCCGACCATGCCACGCAGCTGGGCGGCGGAGAGCTCGCGGATGTCGTGGCCACAGACCCGCAGCGTGCCGTCGGTCGGACGGTACAGCCCCAGCAGCAGGTTGACCAGGGTGGACTTGCCGCCGCCGGACTCGCCGACCAGGGCGACCTTCTCGTTGTGCCCGGCGGCGAAGCTGACCTGGTGGATGACCTGCTCGTCGGCGTCGTAGCCGAAGCTCACGTCGTCGAACTCGAACACGGGGGTGCCGCCGGGACGGTCGCAGCCGGGGACGGGCTCCGGCGGGGAGGGCACGGCGTCCTCCACGGCCTGTGCGTCGACCACCGAGGGGCCGTACTCGCGGGAGGCGGCGAGCAGCACCGGCGAGGTGGTCGGCTCCTCGAGCTCGTCCATGGCCTCGAAGTACTCCCTCGAGCCGGCGGCGGCGCGCTGGGCGGAGTCGACCATCCAGCTCATCATCGTGGCCGGCTGCTTCGCCATCGCCACCAGCTGCACCAGCAGCACCAGTTCGCCGATGGTGAAGGAGCCGTTGAGGGTGCGCAGGAACAGCACGAGGTAGATGGCGAAGAACACCAGGTTCATGCCGGCCATGCGGAAGATGTCCATCATGTGCCACCAGCGCGACTGGCGTTTGGTGACGTCCACGGTCTCGGCGAAGTGGGTCTGGAACAGGCGCAGCTCGCGCAGCTCGGAGACGAAGGACTTCACCACCTTCACCTGGCCGACGACCTCGGCGAAGCGGCCCTGGGCGGTGTCGATGTGCTCGTTCTTGGTCTTCTCCCACCGCATCCAGCGTTTGCTGGTCAGCGCGGTGAGCCACAGGTACATCGGGAAGATGATGATCAGCAGCAGGGCCAGCGGCCAGTAGTACCAGGCGGAGATCGCCAGCACCACGATCACGGTGAGCACCATGGAGAAGAAGTTGTTGGCGAAGGACTGCAGGAACTGGGTCAGCCCCATGATCGAACGGTCCAGCCGGGAGATGATGGTGCCGGTGATCTGCCGGTCGAAGTAGCTCTGCGGCAGGGCCAGCAGCTTGGCGAAGTAGCGGTTCGACAGGATCTGGCGCATGCGCATGGCCATGACGTCGCCGAACCAGCCGCCCACGTTGTGGATCACGGTGTGGGCGAGTTCGGCGGCGAGCAGGCCCAGGGCCACGCCGATGACGGTGCGGGTGGCTGCCTCGGTCGAGATCGACCCGCCGACCGAGCCCACGATCGTGTCGGTGGCGTGGCTGATCAGGAACGGCGAGGCCAGGGAGAGCAGCACGGTGGCCGTCGCGGCGATGATGACCATCGTGTAGTACGGCCACAGCTCCTTCATGGAGCTGACGATTCGGGTCAGGCTTCGCACGGGGCTCCGCTCCGCAGGTCGGCGGCGGCGATACGGTCCAGGGCCTCGTCGAGGATCTCGCGGGAGGTGCCGAAGTTCAGCCGGACGTGGCCGGCACCGGTCGGTCCGAAGTCGGTGCCTTCGTTGAGTCCCACGCGTGCCAGGGTGCGCAGCCGGGCGGCGGGTGCGGTGACGGTGCCGTCGGCGCCGCGCAGCCGGTCGACGTCCGAGACGTCCAGCCACGCCAGGAAGGTTGCCTCCTCCTGCGGCAGGCGCACGCCGGGCAGCACCTCGGGCAGGCGCTCGGCGAGGTGACGCCAGTTCGCCGCGAGGTAGTCGACCTCCTCGGTGAGCCAGTCCAGGCCCCCGGTGTAGGCGGCGGTGGCGGCGGCCAGACCGATGGTGGAGGCCTCGCCGGTGACGAGGTTGGAGAGCCGGGCGATGTCGCGGGTGTCGTCGTTGTTGGTGGTGATCAGCTGGGCGCACTTGAGCCCGGCGGTGTTCCAGCCCTTGGAGGTGGCGGTCACGGTGACGGTGACCTGCGCGGCGGTGTCGGACACGGTGGCGGTGGGCACGTGGTTGCCGGAGTAGACCAGCGGGGCGTGGATCTCGTCGGAGATCACGCGCACGTGGTGCTTGGCGGCCAGGTCGGTGACCGCGCGCAGTTCCCCGGCGGTGAAGGCGCGCCCCAGCGGGTTGAAGGGGTTGCACAGGATCATGCTGCCCACCCCGTGGGGGTTGTCGGTGGAGGTGAAGGCGCGCTCGAGGGCCTCGAGGTCGAACACGGCCTCACCGTCGTCGCCGGTGCCCATGGGCACGTAGGTGGCGGGGCGGCGGGTGGCGGCCGGCACCTTCTGGAACGGCGGGTAGGCCGGTAGCGGGACCACGATCGACGAGCCGGGTGCGGTGAGGTTGTCGACGGCCACGACGATGCCCTTGACCACGTCGGGGACCACGGTGACGTTGCCCGGGTCGATCGTCCAGCCGTGGCGGGCCTGGGAGAACGACGCCAGCGCCTCGGCGAGCAGCTGTGAGCCGGCACCGAGTTCGGGGTAGCCGAAGTACTCGCGGTCCACGGCGTCGCGCACGGCGGTGGCGACGGCGGGGCAGGTGTCGAAGTCGGTCTCGGCGACCCACAGGGGCAGGACGTCGGGCTCGTAGGCCGTCCACTTCATGGTGCGGCGGTTGCGGAGGGTGTCGAGGGTGGGGAAGGTGAGAGCCATGCCGACAACTCTAACCGCCACCCCCGGACGCGGGAGGATGCAGGGGACAGCGGGAGGAGGCTGCAGGTGGCCTCAGTACAGCGGGCCCAGCAGGGTACGTACCGCGCGCCAGGGGTCGCGCGTGGTGGCGTCCTGCGCGTCGCCACCCATGTCGAAGACGCGCGCGGTGCGCGCCGGTGTGCCGAAGGGTTCCCAGTCCGGGTCCCGGCCGTGGACGAAGTCGACGACGGTGGTGCGGAACTGTTCGCCGACCCCGCCCGGCCGGCCGAGCCGGTGCTGCGCGTCCGGCCCGCACACGGCCTCGACCTCGGTGGTGTCCACGTTCAGACGGTCGAAGAGCAGCGGCAGTTCCGCGCAGTGCTGGGCCGGGATGCCGGGACGGCCGCGGAACTCGTAGGCCCACACCTGCCCGCCGGTTCCCGCGAGCGCCTCGGCGACGGCGGAGGCCCAGCGCCGGATCGTCCGGTCGCCGACGGTGCGTCCCAACGGGTGCACCGGGGCGGTGGTCCCCACCACCCGGCACCAGGCACGCAGGTGGCGCAGCGGCACGCCGAGGCCCCGCATCGACGGGGCGAGGAGCCGGGCGTCCACCGTCCCCGGCAGGCGGAGCCCCCGGCCCAGCACGCGGCGCAGGAGACCGTCGGTCTGGCGCACGAGCGGGAAGCGCACGAACTCGTCGTGCATCGTGCCCACGAGCACGGGCACCGCACGCAGCGTGCCGGGGTCCAGCGGGTACACGCCCACGGCGCAGTCGGTGAGGTGCATACGGGCGAAGCGTCGGTAGGACGCACTGAGCTGGGTGGGGGTCAACGACGCGAGCATGTCGACGGACGGCGCGCGCGCGACGCCACGGCCGGTACGGCCGCCACGGCCGGCGCGCAACGCGAGACGCGTGGTCAGCCGGCGCTGCGTCCAGCCGCGACGAGGGGCGCCCGGTGACATCAGCACGGCCCGGTGGAACAGGTCGGTGGCACGGGGGTCGGTGAGCAGCCAGGCGACGAGGGCACCGCCGGCGGACTGGCCGGCCAGCGTCACCCGGTCGGCGTCGGCGTCCAGACCGCCGGCGATTCCGGCGCAGTCCCTGATCCACCGCAGACCGAGCAACAGGTCCTCGACGCCCCGGAAGGTGGCGGCGTCTGCACCTTCTTCTGCTCCTTGAGCACCCGGGCCCGGCAGGGGCAGGAAGCCCTCGAAGCGTTTGCGGTAGTTCATTGCGACGACCACGCAGCCCTCGCGGGCGAGGGCGCAGCCGTCGTACCAGGGTTCGTCGGCGTGGCCGGTCTCGAACCGTCCGCCGTGGACCCACGCCATCACCGGCAGTGCCCCGGGCCCGCCGGACGGGCAGTACACCGTGGCCGTGTGTGCGGCGCGCAGCCCGCGACGTCCGGCGGTGTCGGTGCAGTCCAGCGTGCCCTCCCACGCCGGGGCCGGTCGCGGCGTGGCGAAGAGGACGTCGCCACTGTCGAAGGGTGCGGCGACGGGCACCGCGCGGAACACGGCGACGCGGTGGCGTCCGGCGTCGGGGTCCTCACGCCAGGATCCCCGCACGGTGCCGGACGGGGTGCACAGCAACGGGTCGCCGGTGGCGGGGTCGGTCCTCATCGGGTCAGCGGTGGCTGCTGGCTTCCTGCATGATGATCGAGATGACCCCCATGGCGTGCAGGTCCAGCTGACGGCGCAGGTTCGACGACTCGTTCATCTCGTGGTCCACGAACAGCCCCTCCACCCCGGAGACCATGTAGGTCACGATGGCGGTCCGCCGGTGCTCCGGGACGTGGGCGAAGTGGGCGGCGCCGATGTCGGAGAGCCGGGCGATGACGTCGGCGCGCATCTGCAGGTACATGCGGCGCGGGCTGGGGTCGTCGCTGCGCTTCTGCAACGCCAGAGGCAGGCACAGGCGGATGAACTCCGGGTGGTTCTCCAGGGCGTCGAGGAGCTGCTCGGCGATCTGGGGGAGGTGCTGCAGGATGTCCTCGTCGACGGGGATGTCCCAGGCCTTGTTCCAGGCGTCGAAGCTCTTCGAGATGACCTGGGACATCAGGTCGTCCTTGTCCTGGAAGTGCCAGTACAGGGAACTGGCGGGCAGCCCGCACTCCCGGCAGATCTCCGCGATGCTCGTCCCGTCGTACCCGCGCTCGGCGGCGATCCGCGTGGCGGCGGCGAGGATGCGCTGGCGCGAGCGCTCCCCGTCGGCACGGCGGTTTCGTGCCCGGCGGCGCGGTTTCGCCTTGTCGTTTGAGCTGTCTGACGAGCTGTCTGACGTGGTGTTCGACGAGCTCACGGGCGCCTTCTCGTCGGTGGGCGTGGTGGTGGTGCTGTATTCTACCGGGGCTGACATGGTTGATATACTACGGAAAATAAATATCTCGGGTGTATCCGCCCCCTGATCCCCGTCGGGCGGCACGTTAAGCTGGCGCGCATGACCGGCGACACCACTTCACGAAACCCCCTGCTCGAACCCTCGGACCTCGACCACGAGCTGCCCGACTTCCGCGCGATCGCGCTCAGCGACCTCGTCCCGACCTTCCGCACCGGTGTGGTCGACCACCGGGCGGAGATCGCCGCCATCGTGGCGAACCCGCAGGAGCCCACGTGGGAGAACACCATGGAGCCCCTGGAGGCCAGCGGTCAGCTGCTCGACCGGGTGCTCGCCATCGTCTTCAACTACGCCGGCACGGACGCCACCGACGAGGTCGTGGCGGTGGAGGAGACCGTCGCCCCCGAGCTCGCCGAGCACGTCAGCGCGGTGAACATGGACGCCGGCCTCTTCGCCCGGGTGAATGCCCTTTCCGCCCGGTCGCAGCTCCCCGAGGGCAGTGAGGACGAGGCTCTGTTGACGCACTGGCTGCGGCGTTTCCGCCGCGGCGGCGCCGCCCTCGACGACGCCGGACGCACCGAGCTGGCCACCATCGACGCTCGCCTGGCGGAACTCTCGACGCGTTTCGGACGCAACCTCGTCGCCGCGACCGACGCCGGTGCCGTCCTGTTCACCGACGAGGACGACCTGGCGGGGTTGAGCCCGGCGCACAGGCGCCGGCTCGCCGCCGACGCCGCCGAGACCGGGCAGGACGGCTGGCTGGTGCGCCTGGGTCTGCCGAGCGTGCAGCCGGTCATCGAGGAGCTCGACGACCCGGCCGCCCGCACCCGCGTCACCGAGGCGTCCCGTGCCCGTGGACGCGGCACCAACGACGAGGTGGTGCTGGAGATCGTCCGGCTGCGGGCGCGCCGGGCGGAACTGCTCGGGTACCCCAACCACGCGGAGTTCGTCGCCGAGGAGGAGACCGCCGGCTCGCTCGCCGCGGTCGACGACCTGCTGGGCACGCTCACCCCGGCGGCGGTGGCCAACGCCGCCGGCGAGTACAAGCTGGCACTCGACAAGTCCGGTGCGGGCGACCCCCTCACCGAGTCGGACTGGCCCTACTGGGCGGCCAAGCTGCGCGCCGAGGAGCTCGACGTCGACGAGGCCGAGATGAAGAAGTACTTCCCGCTGGAGCGTGTGCTGCGCGACGGGGCCTTCTTCGCCGCGCAACGGCTATACGGCATCACCGTGGCCCCGCGCGAGGATCTCGTGGGCTACCACCCGGATGTGCGGGTCTGGGAGGTCAGGGAAGAAGAGGCGGCCGGCGGTCAGGCGATCGGCCTGATCCTCACCGACATGTACGCCCGTCCCACCAAGCGTGGCGGGGCGTGGATGAGCAGCTTCGTGGACCAGAACAACCTGCTCGGCCAGACGCCGGTGGTGGTCAACGTGCTCAACATCGCCAAACCCGCTGAGGGTGAGGCCGGGGGCGAGGCTCTGCTGAGCATCGACGAGGTGATGACCGTCTTCCACGAGTTCGGCCACGCCCTGCACGGGCTGCTGTCCGACGTGCGTTACCCGAGCCTGTCCGGCACGAACGTGCCGCGGGACTTCGTGGAGTTCCCCAGCCAGATCAACGAGAACTGGGCCCTGGAGCCGGCGGTGCTGGCGAACTACGCCCGCCACGTGGAGACCGGGGAGCCGCTGCCGCAGGAGATGGTGGACGCGGTGCGCCGGCAGGCGGCGTGGGGTCAGGGCTTCTCCACCTCCGAGTACCTCGCGGCGTGCTGGCTGGACCTGGCGTGGCACCGGCTCACCCCCGCGCAGGCGGCGGCGGTCACGGACGTGGCGTCCTTCGAGCAGGACGCCCTGGAGGCCGCCGGTTTCGGCGCGGTGGGCGGTGGCGCGGACGCCCCGGCGTTGGCGCCGCGGTACTCCTCGACCTACTTCAACCACATCTTCGCCGGGGGCTACTCGGCGGACTACTGGAGCTACCTGTGGGCCGAGGTGCTCGACGCCGACGGATTCGAGGGCTTCGTCGACACCGACGCCGCCGGGCGTGACGGGGTCGACCCGGACGACGTGCGCTTCGCAGGTGACCGGTTCCGCCGCATGGTCCTGTCGCGCGGGGCGACGATCGACTACGACGACGCCTTCTGGATGTTCCGCGGTAAACAGCGCAGTGTGGAGCCGCTGTTGCGCCGTCGTGGGCTCGCAGGGGCGGCGGACTCGGCGGGGTAACCTCCCGCGCGGACTGGAAGGTAGGATCGTTTCCTGTGACTGACGGCATAGAACAATGGGTCCTCGACCTCCCGCTGTGGCTGCAGACCCCGTTGGTCCTGATCGTCCTGGTGCTGGTGGCCTCCGTCATCGCCGTGGTGCTGATGAAGGTGGCCTTCGGCCTGCTTCCCCTCAGCCACGAGGAGCGGCAGGCCTTCGGACCGGCGGACGGACCGTCCGGCGAGACGCGAGAGGAAAGGCAGAAACGGTGAAGCACCATTCCAGAGTGAGGCAGGCCCTCATCCTGCTGATCGTCCTGCTCGTGGTGGCCTGGCTGATCAGCTACTTCCTCTGACATCCCGCCTGTGCCCCACGGGATTCGCGATTTTCATTATATCGATACAGACGTCAGCTAGCGTTGTGGACTGGAACACGCAGGGTTCCCGGGTGTGAGCTGAACGACCACCTGACATCACTGTGATTGGAGAGACATGCAGGAGTACTCCTCGGAGGCGCTGTACACCGTCGGCGAGAACGAGACTTGTCTGACCGCGATCAGGGACAATGCCCTGAAGCGTCCCCAGACCATCCTGTACAGCCGTCCGCGGAAGTTCGAGTGGGTCGACGTGCGCGCCGACGAGTTCCTGCGCGAGGTCTACGACGTCGCCAAGGGACTCATCGCCAACGGCATCGGCCAGGGCGACCGTGTGGTGCTGATGTCGGACACCCGGTACGAGTGGAGCCTGCTGGACTTCGCCATCATGGCCGCCGGTGCGGTCTCCGTGCCGATCTACCCCTCCTCGTCCACCTCGCAGTGCGAGTGGATCGTGCAGGACTCCGGCGCGCGCCTCGGCATCGCCGAGAAGTCCGGCCACGCCGTGCGCCTGCGCACCTTCGTCAAGGAGGGTGAGCCGGTGGAGGGCACCGCCCACCTGCGCCGCGTCCTGTCCTTCAACGAGGGTGCCGTGGCGACCCTCGTCGAGGAAGGCAAGGACGTCGACGATGCGCAGGTCGAGGAGCGCATCGCCGCGACGAAGTCCTCCGACCTGGCGTCCCTGGTGTACACCTCCGGCACCACCGGACGGCCCAAGGGCTGTCGGCTGCTGCACTCCAACTGGCTCGGCGAGGCGCGCGCGATCCTGACCCACCCCATCGGCGGCATCGCCGTGGAGGGCAACCGCACGCTGACCTTCCTCCCGCTGGCCCACGTGCTCTCGCGCGCGGTCTCCCTGGCCACGACGATCGGTGGGGCGACCCAGTCGCACTGGGCGGACATGTCCACCCTGGTGCCGGAGTTCCAGCGCTCCCAGCCCCACCTCATCCTCGGCGTCCCGCGCGTCTTCGAGAAGGTGCACGCCGGGGTGAAGACCAAGGCCACCGAGGGTGGCGGCATCGGCGCCAAGATCTTCCCGCGCGCCGAGAAGACCGCCGTGGAGTACTCCAAGGCCCTCGACTCCGCCGAGGGGCCCTCGCTGGGCCTGAAGGTCAAGCGCACCGTCTACGACAAGCTGGTCTACGGCAAGGTCAAGGCGGCCATGGGCGGCGAGCTGCAGTACGCCATCTCCGGCGGCTCGGCACTGAACCCGGAGCTCATGCACTTCTTCCGTGGCATCGGCGTGCGCATCTACGAGGGCTACGGCATGACCGAGACCACCGCGGCGATCGCGGTGAACTTCGAGCCGGACAACATCATCGGCACCGTCGGCAAGCCGGTCGGCGGCAACACCGTGCGCATCGCCGACGACGGTGAGATCCTGATGAAGGGCACCGTGGTCTTCGACGGCTACTGGAACAACGAGAAGGCCACGAAGGAGAGCTTCAGCGACGACGGCTTCGTGATCTCCGGCGACCTCGGTGAGCTGCTGCCCACCGGCCACCTGAAGATCACCGGGCGCAAGAAGGAGATCATCGTCACCGCCGGTGGCAAGAACGTCTCCCCGGGGCCGCTGGAGGACATCCTGCGCTCCGCCCCGCTGATCTCCCAGGCGATGGTCGTCGGCGACAACGAGAAGTTCGTCGGCTCCCTGATCACCCTCGACGAGGAGGCCCTGGTCGGCTGGCGCAAGCGCAACGGCCTCAACGCCGACACCTCGGTCAAGGAGCTGGCGAAGAACCCGGTGCTGCGCGCCGAGATCCGGGACGCGATCAACGAGGCCAACGACACCGTCTCGCACTCCGAGGGCATCAAGAAGTTCCGCATCTGCCGACGCGACTTCACCGAGGACGACGGCGAGGTCACCCCGTCGATGAAGGTCAAGCGGCACACCGTCGCCGAGCACTTCGCCGACGACATCGCCTGGATCTACACCTCCCGCTAGATTCTGGTAATCCCCGACACCACCCCGGCCCAGCCTCCATGGGCCGGGGTTCGTCGTGTCCTAGACTGTCCTTCAGTCGCGACCCGCGAGATAAACCGACTTCTGACGCTGCCGAGAGGAGCCATCCGTGCACGACGCCGCCCGACTGCGACTGCGCGAGCTCACCCAGAGCGTCTACGACATCGGCGACGAGGTCGCCGAACTCATCGAGAACCTCTCCGAGTCCATGGCGGACTGGGACGAGGAGCTCGTGGAGGACTGCCTCCTGGAACTCGCGGAGTCCGTTTCCGTGGGACGCGCCGAGGTCCGTGCCGCGCTCGCCGAGCTCAACGGTCTGCGTCAGGCGTTCGTCTCCGGTATCCGCTCGGGGTCACTGTCGGCCACGGTGGTGGACAACCACCCGGGACGCACCCTGTCCTTCCTGCGCGACCACGCGGTCACCCCGGTCGAGCCGCAGCCGGCACCGATCGTGAGCACGGCGACGCTGCGGGTGAACCTGCGCCGGCGCAACACCGAACTCACCGACATGCTCGCCGACCTGGCGGAGTGGACGGTGGAGCAGACCCGCCTGGCGGTCGAGGATCAGAGTGTCCTGCTGCCGCAGGCGTTGGCGAGGGCGGAGAAGCACGCGCGCGACGTGGCGTCGCGCTGGCGCGGCGAGGTCGTCGGCGACCACCCCGCGCTGGTCGGCGAACTACGCGGCGAGGCCCCGCCGCGCTTCCTCGCCGAGCGCGCCCGGGTGGAGCAGGTGCTGTCGAAGATCCGCTCACGCCGCGTCGCCGCCGGCTGAGACTGCCCCGGCCCGGCCCCGCTGCGGCCCCGCTGCGGCCCCGCTGCGGCCCCGTGGCGTCCGACCGATAGCATGGTCCCAATGACCCGCATCCCCGAGGACCGTCACGGCCTGTACATCCACGTGCCGTTCTGCAGCACCCGGTGCGGTTACTGCGACTTCAACACCTACACGCCGGGGGAGACCGGTTCCTCCTCGATGTCGACGTACCTCTCCGCGCTGGAGGCCGAGCTCGACCTCGCCGCGTGTGACTGGGACCGCACCGGCCCGCCGTCCACCGTCTTCCTCGGCGGCGGCACACCGTCGCTGCTGGGGGCGGACGGCCTGGCGCGCGTGCTCGGCGCCGTCAAGCGCACCCTCGGCCTGGCGCCGGGGGCGGAGGTGACCACGGAGTCGAACCCGGAGTCGACGTCCCCGGAGTTCTTCGACACGTTGCTGGAGGCCGGCTACACGCGGGTGTCGCTGGGCATGCAGTCCGCGGCGGGCCACGTCCTGAAGGTCCTGGACCGCACGCACACCCCGGGGCGCGCCACGGAGGCCGCCCGCGAGGCGATGGCCGCCGGTTTCGAGCACGTCAACCTCGACCTCATCTACGGCACCCCCACCGAGACCGACGACGACCTGCGGCTCACCCTCGACCAGGTGCTGTCCACCGGCGTCGACCACGTCTCCGCCTACTCCCTGATCGTGGAGGACGGCACGGCGATGGCACGCAAGGTGCGCAAGGGTCTGCTGCCGCAGCCCGACGAGGACGTCTACGCCGACCGGTACGAGATGATCGACTCGGCACTCAGCGAGGCGGGTATGGGCTGGTACGAGGTGTCGAACTGGTCGCGCCCGGGCGGGGAGTGCCGCCACAACATGGTCTACTGGCGCTCGGGGCAGTGGTGGGGCGCAGGCCCCGGCGCCCACGGGTGTGTGCGGCTTGTGGACGACCCGGTCACCGGCCGCGGCGTGGAGCCGGTCGCGGCTGACGCGTCCGGTACGTCCGGCACAGAGTTCAGCGGTATCACCCGTCTGGTCAACGCCAAGCTGCCGCGGCGCTACGCCGAGGCGCTCGGCGAAGGGACGGACGGGGCCGACGGCACTGACGGAGCGTCCGAGCGGCGCAGCCCGGTGACCACCGTGGAGCCGCTGAGCCGCGGCGACCTGCACACTGAGCGGGTCATGCTGGGCCTGCGGCTGCGCGAGGGGCTGGCGGACGAGGTGCTGGCGTCCGCGGCGTCCGCCGTCGAGCACCACGTGGAGCTCGGCCTGCTGGAGCGAGTCGACGGGCGTACCCGCCTGACCGACCGCGGCCGGCTGCTGGCCGACGGCATCATCACCGACATCCTGCTCGCCGAAGAGGGATGAACCCGGCAGGGATGAGCACAGCAGGGATGACACGTGCCCGGGGGTGCGTGCCATACTGGCGGGAGACAGAAAGGCAGGGCACACACCATGGCGGCTAAGGCGATGACGGGGACCGAGCAACGGCGTGCCGAGGTGCTGCGCGCCATCGTCGCCGACTTCATCTCCACCCACGAACCCGTCGGTTCCAAGGCCCTGGTGGAGCGTCACCGGCTGGGGGTGTCCTCGGCGACGGTCCGCAACGACATGGCGGTGCTGGAGTCCGAGGGCTACATCATCCAGCAGCACACCAGCTCCGGGCGCATCCCCACGGAGAAGGCCTACCGCACGTTCGTCGACGGCATCGCTCAGATCAAGCCGCTGAGCCGTCCGGAACGCCGCGCGATCCTGGGCTTCCTCGAGGACGGGGTGGACATGGAGGACGTGCTGCGCCGCAGCGTGCAGCTGCTCGCCCAGCTCACCCGCCAGGTCGCGGTGGTGCAGATCCCGGACCTGCGTCGCGGGCGGGTGAAGCACTGCGAGATCGTGCAGCTCGGCGACACCCGGCTGCTGCTGGTGCTGATCACCGACGCCGGGCAGGTCGAACAGCGCAACGTGGACCTCGCCGACCCGTTGTCGGCGGAGGACCTGCCGAAGCTGCGCGAGCTGATCAACGAGACCCTCGTGGGCCACACCCTCGACGACGCCTCCGCGGCCATCGCCGAGATGGCCGCCGGCGACGACGAACGGGTCTCGCCGCGCCTGCGCGCCCCGGCGTTGAACTGCGCGACGGTGCTCGTGGAGACGATGCTGGAGCGTCCCACCGACCGGCTGATCCTGGCGGGCACACCGAACCTGGTGCGTGCCGGCGAGCTGGAGAGCGTGCTGGAGGCCCTGGAGGAACAGGTCGTGGTGCTGCGGCTGCTCTCCACGGCGCGCGACCACGGGGTCAGCGTGACCATCGGCGAGGAGAACGGCACCGCCGAGCTGCAGTCCGCGGCGGTGGTGTCCACCGGTTACGGTGCCCGCGACGAGGTCATGGGCGGTATGGGGGTGCTTGGGCCCACGTACCTGGACTACCCCGGTACGATCAGCTCGGTGCAGGCGGTGGGCCACTACGTCTCCCGCATTCTCGCCGGCGAGTAGGACGTACTACACTTGTCGGGGTGATTTTCGGGGCCTTTTCGGGCCCCGGTTTTCGGCCCGCCGGGGAAAGCCCCGGGGCCGGATGATGGACAGTCCCCAACTAACGGTGAGAAGGAAACAGCCACCTTGGCACGTGACTACTACGGAATTCTCGGTGTCAGCAGTGACGCGTCGGACGCCGAGATCAAGAAGGCCTACCGCAAGCTGGCCCGCAAGTACCACCCGGACGTGAACCCGTCCGAGGAGGCCGCGGAGCAGTTCCGTGAGGCCTCCCTGGCGCAGGAGGTGCTCACCGACCCGCAGAAGCGGCAGATCGTGGACGCCGGCGGCGACCCCGAGGAGCAGGGCCCCGGCGGCGGTGGCGGTGCCGGCGGGTTCGGCGGTGGCGGCTTCGGCGACATCTTCGACGCCTTCT
Source organism: Corynebacterium sp. AOP36-E1-14 (assembly GCF_052377495.1). Taxonomy (NCBI): domain Bacteria; kingdom Bacillati; phylum Actinomycetota; class Actinomycetes; order Mycobacteriales; family Corynebacteriaceae; genus Corynebacterium; species Corynebacterium sp. AOP36-E1-14. Next base: position 23,343 of record NZ_JBQSWV010000016.1, on the reverse strand, counting down.
TCGGCGGCGGTGCCGGTGGCGCCGGCGGCCCGCGGGTCTCGCGCGTGCGCCCGGGCAACGACGCCCTGCTGCGCCTGCAGCTGACCCTCGACGAGTGCTTCGCCGGTGTGACCAAGGACGTCACCGTGGACACCGCGGTGCTCTGCGAGGAGTGCGACGGTTCCGGTTCGGAGTCGAAGTCCGCCCCGGTGACCTGCCCGACCTGTCACGGTCAGGGCCAGGTCATGGAGATCGAGCAGTCGATCCTGGGCCGGGTGCAGGTCGCCCGCGCCTGCCCGCGGTGCCAGGGTGTCGGCGAGATCATCGAGGACCCCTGCCAGGAGTGCGCCGGCGACGGCCGCGTGCGCGCCCGCCGCGACATCGAGGTGAAGATCCCGGCCGGCATCCGCGACGGCATGCGGATCCGCATGTCCGGCGAGGGTGAGGTCGGCCCCGGCGGCGGCCCCGCCGGCGACCTCTACGTGGAGGTCCAGGTCAAGGAGCACAACTACTTCCTGCGCGACGCCGACGACCTGCACGTCACCGTGAACGTGCCGATGGTGGACGCCGCACTGGGCACCACGGTGGAGGTGCCGCTGCTGGACGACTCGGTGGCCACCGTCACCGTGGAGCCCGGTACGCAGCCGGAGGCCGTGGTGCGCGTCAAGGGCAAGGGCATGCCGCACCTGCGCCGCGAGGGCCACGGCAGCCTGGTGGCGCACGTGGACGTCACCGTGCCCACGGAGCTGGACAAGAAGCAGCGCGACCTGCTGGAGCAGTTCCGTGGTGAGACCGGCCACGTCGCCGGCCTGCAGTCCTCCGGGGACGAGCACTCCGGCGGTTTGTTCTCGCGGCTGCGCCAGAAGTTCGGCCGGTAGCGGAGGACTGACGTGACCGACCCCGTCTTCGTCGTCCCCGACCTCACCGCGCAGCTCGCCGCGGTGGGGGAGACCGGCGAGTTCACCCTGCCCGCCTCCGAGGCGAAGCACGCCTCGGTCAAGCGCATCCGCCAGGGTGAGGCGGTGGTGCTCACCGACGGTTCCGGGACGGGTGTCGCCGGGACGTGGAACAGCTCCGGTGGCTCCGGTGGGACAGTGACGGGTCAGCGCCGGGTCGACGAGGACACCCCGCGCCCGCGGGTCACGGTGGTGCAAGCCATCCCGAAGTCCGAGCGCGCCGAGTTGGCCGTCGACCTGGCCGTGCAGGCCGGTGCGGACCGGATCATCCCGTGGCAGGCCGATCGCTGCGTGTCGCGTTGGACGGGCAAGTCGGACAAGGCAGACAAGTCCGCGAAGGCACGGTCACGTTGGGAGGCCACCGCGGTCTCTGCGATGAAGCAGTCCCGCCGCCTGTCCGGCGCCCACGTGGGCGACCTGCTCACCGACATCGCCGAGCTACCCGCGCACCTGGCAGACCGGCCCTGGGGCCAGGACGAGGACCAGCACGAGGGACAGGACGCTGCGGCGCGCGTGCGCGTCCTCGTCCTGCACGAGGACGCGGCGACGCCGCTGCGTGACGTCGACCTCGACGTCGACGAGGTCGTCCTGGTCGTCGGGCCCGAGGGAGGTGTCAGTGACCGGGAGATCGCGGCGGTGACGGGCGCGCAGGACGGTCAGGCGATCGTCCTGGGCCCGGAGGTGCTGCGTACGGCGACGGCCGCGGCCGTCGCGCTCGGCGCCATCGGGGTGCTCACCACGCGGTGGGGGCGCTAAACTTCACGTGACGACACCAAGTCACACATCCACAGGAGAACCCGGAAGAGTTTTGAAGCAACCACCAAGGCGTATCGCCTCCACCTCCGTCGAACTCGACCCCGAGACCGCGCAGACGGTGTCGGGCATGGCCGACGAGAACTTCCGCATCATCGAGGACCACATCGACGCCGACCTGCTGAGCAGGGGCAACCACGTGACCGTGCGGGGCGAGGCCTCGCAGGTGGCGCGGGCCCGTCGCGTCCTGCGCGAGCTGGAGGCCATGGCCGTGCGCGGCTCCGAGGTGAGCCCGGACCTGACCCGCCGGACCATCGAACTGGTCGACGAGACCGACCGCCGCGCCGACGAGGCCGCGCGCGAGGCGCTGCCCGGCGGCGCGTCCGATGCAGCGTCCGGCAGCATGGCCGCAGTCACCGGTGAGGTCATCGTGGAGCACCGCGGCCGGTCGATCCGTCCCAAGACGGTGGGCCAGCGCAGCTACGTCGACGCCATCGACGCGTCCACCGTGGTCGTCGGCAGTGGGCCGGCGGGTACGGGCAAGACCTACCTCGCCGTCGCCAAGGCCGTGCAGGCGCTGCAGAAGCGCGAGGTCAGCAGGATCATCCTGACGCGTCCGGCGGTGGAGGCCGGCGAGAAGCTGGGCTTCCTGCCCGGCACCCTCGGCGACAAGATCGACCCCTACCTGCGCCCCCTCTACGACGCCCTGCGCGACATGCTCGACCCGGAGTCCATCCCGCGGCTCATCGAGTCCGGCGTGATCGAGGTCGCCCCGCTGGCCTACATGCGTGGGCGCACGCTCAACGGCGCCTTCGTGATCCTCGACGAGGCGCAGAACACCACCCCGGCGCAGATGAAGATGTTCCTGACCCGCCTGGGCTTCGGCACGAAGATCGTGGTCACCGGCGACCTCACCCAGGTCGACCTACCGAACCACCAGTCCAGCGGGCTGAGCGTGGCGCACCGGATACTGTCCGGGGTGGACGGCGTGACCGTCACCGACTTCGACTCCACCGACGTGGTGCGCCACCACCTGGTCGGACGCATCATCCAGGCCTACGACCGCTACGAGACGGAGCAGGCCGAGGAGGCGGAACTGGCCCGCCAGGACCGGCTCGACAGGCAGGAACGCCAGGAACGTAAGAACCGCAACGAGAGGGGTACCCGGTGAGCATCGAGGTCTTCAACGAGTCCGGCTTCGGCGAGGTCAACGAGGAGGAGCTGATCGACGTCGCCCGCTTCGCCCTGTGGAGCCTGGACGTGCACTCCTCGGCGGAGCTGTCCATCCACGTCGTGGACCTGGACACCATCGCCGACCTGCACGTGCGCTGGCTGGACCTGCCCGGTCCGACCGACGTGATGAGCTTCCCGATGGACGAGCTCACCCCGGGGTGGGGACGCAAGGACGGCCCGCCCCCGGGACCGGGCGTGCTCGGCGACATCATGCTGTGCCCGGAGTTCGCCCGCGGTCAGGCCGAACGTGCCGGCCACGGCCTGGCCCACGAGCTGGACCTGCTGACCGTGCACGGTGTGCTGCACCTGCTCGGCTTCGACCACGTGGTGCCGGAGGAGGAGCAGCGCATGTTCGCGCTGCAGAACGAGATCCTGGTGAACTGGTACGACTCGCAGAAGGAGCGCGGGGTGTCCTTCGGGCCGAAGCCCACCGGTGCCGCGGCGTTCCCCAGCGCCTCGGACGCCGGGACGGACCGCTGGGTGAACCCGGTGCCGCCGCCGTTCAGTGAGCCGGGGGAGTCGGCGGGGGAGCCGGAACCGGATGCCTGATCCTGCGGTCATCCTCGCGGCGGTGGTGGCGCTACTCGTCATCCTGCCGTTGGCGGGGGTGCTGTCCTCGACCGAGACGGCGATGAGTTCGCTGTCGGTGGCCCGTGTGGAGTCCATGGTCAAGGACGAGCGGCCGGGGGCGTCCCGGCTGCTGCAGGTCGTGCAGCAACGACCGGACTTCATCAACCTCCTCGTCCTGCTGCGCACCGTGTGCGAGGCCTCCGCCGCGGTGCTGGTCACCATGGTCGCCCTCGAGGTTATCGGTGATCGCCGATGGGCCCTCGTGGCCGCGATCGTGCTGGTCACCCTGCTGATCTACGTGATCGTCGGGGTGGTGTCGCGCACGGTGGGACGCCGCAACCCCTACAGCGTGTCGCTGCGCGCCGCCCCGGTGCTGGTGGTCTTCCGCAAGGTCCTGGGCCCGCTGGCGCGGGTGCTGGTCTGGCTGGGTGGCGTGGTCACCCCCGGGCGCGGTCTGCGTACCGGCCCGTTCGCCACCGAGATCGAGCTGCGCGAGATGGTCGACATCGCCCAGGAACGTGGCGTGGTGGAGGTCGACGAGCGCCGGATGATCCAGTCGGTCTTCGACCTCGCCGACACCACCGCCCGCGAGATCATGGTGCCGCGTCCGGAGATCCTCTGGATCGAGGACGACAAGACCGCCGCCCAGGCCGTGCGGCTGTGCGTGCGCTCGGGTCTGTCCCGGGTGCCGGTGGTCGGGGAGAGCGTCGACGACGTGGTCGGTGTGGTGTACCTCAAGGACCTCGTCGCCGAGACCTACGACGCCACACGTGCCGACCGCTCCGTGCCCGTGAGCACCGTGATGCGTCCGCCGGTCTTCGTCCCGGACTCGCGCAGCCTCGACGACCTGCTGGAGGACATGCAGCGCGACCAGGTGCACATCGCCGTGCTCGTCGACGAGTACGGCGGGACCGCGGGCCTGGTGAGCATCGAGGACATCCTCGAGGAGATCGTCGGTGAGATCAGCGACGAGTACGACGACGGCGACGACGTGGCCGTCGAACCCCTCGACCCCGGCGTGTTCCGGGTCGAGGCGTGGACGAGCCTCGGTGACCTCGAGGAACTCTACGAGGACGTGGACCTGGAGTTCCCCGAGGAGATCCTCGACGAGGTCGACACCGTCGCCGGGCTGGCCGCCTATGAACTGGGCAAGGTGCCGCTGCCCGGTGCGGAGTTCGACGTCGCCGGACTGCACATGGTGTGCGAAGGTGGCAGGGACCGGCGAGGCCGGGTGAAGGTACGCACCGTGGTGGTGTCCGGGCCGACGAAACCCGACGATCCCGCCGATGATGCCGGTGGCGACGGCGCAGGGGATACTGAGATGACCGACAGCGAGAATGACAGCATGACCGACAGAGAGCAGGACCGACCATGAGCGAGACCCCCGACTTCCCCGACTTCCCGGACTTCCCCGACGAGGCGGACGTCCCGTCCGACGCCATGGTGGCGCCGGTGGACTTCAGTGCGCCGGAGGGCTTCCGCAGCGGGTTCGTCAGCTTCGTCGGCCGCCCGAACACCGGCAAGTCCACGCTGACGAACGCGCTGGTCGGGGAGAAGATCGCGATCACCGCCGACCAGCCGGAGACCACGCGTCACCCGATCCGCGGCATCGTGCACCGGGAGGACTCGCAGATCATCGTGGTCGACACCCCGGGGCTGCACCGCCCGCGCACCCTGCTCGGTGAGCGGCTCAACGAGGTCGTCAAGGAGACCTACGCCGACGTCGACGTGATCGGGCTGTGCATCCCGGCCGACGAGAAGATCGGCCCCGGCGACCGCTGGATCCTCGACGCGGTGCGCAAGGCCGCCCCGCGCACCCCGGTCGTCGGTATCGTCACCAAGCTGGACAAGGCGTCGAAGGACGAGGTCGGTGCACAGCTGATGGCGCTGCACGACCTGCTGGACGCCGGCGAGGTCGTGCCGGTCTCCGCCGCCGACGGCGTGCAGCTCGACGTCCTGCTGGACGTGTTCACCGGCCTGCTGCCGGAGGGGCCGAAGTTCTACCCGGACGACCACGTCACCGACGACGACCGGGACACCCGGATGTCCGAGCTGATCCGCGAGGCCGCGCTGTCGGGCCTGCACGACGAGCTGCCGCACTCGGTGGCGGTCCAGATCGACGAGGTCCTGCCGTCCGAGGAGCGAGAGAACGTCCTCGAGGTCCACGCGGTGATCTTCCTGGAGCGCGAGGGCCAGAAGCGCATCCTGCGCGGCAAGGACAACCGCCGGTGGGGCCGGATCATCCACAACGCCCGCCAGAGCCTGATCGACCTGCTCGGCCAGAACGTGTACCTGGATCTGCGGATGAAGGTCGCCAAGAACTGGCAGTCCGACCCCAAGCAGCTCGGGCGCCTGGGCTTCTAGAGGGCACCGACCTTCTGCCGGGGTACCAAGTTGGACCTGGCGGCGGTGAGTTAGGGCAACTCAACGCCGCCAGGTCCAACTTGGTACCCGGTGCCCGCAGACGCAGGGGCGAAGATCGAGCGTGGGATGGTTGAATCGACCGGTTCAAGCATCCCACGCTCGATTTCCGCCCTTCTGGGTCACTCTCCGCTCTGCGCGCTCGGCCCGGATTCCTGGGGGCGTGGTGATATTCTCGACGGGACCAATCACCAGCTTCCCAGGAGACACTGATGACCACGCCCGGCGACAGCGGCAACGAGAACGGCAACGAGAACGGCAACGAGAACGGCAACAACGGCGGAAACAGCAACGGCGAGTACCGTCCGAACCGGTGGAGCAACCCCGGCGACGGCTCAGCCGGCAGTTCCAGCGCGGGTTCCAGCGCGGGTTCCAGCGCAGGTTCGAACCCGAATCCGGGTGCGTTCCCCTCGTTCGGTGCCCAGCCGCAGTCGGGGGACGACTCCTACGCCTACGGCGCCCATGCCGCACCGTCCGGCCCCGGGCAGGGCGTGGGTACCGGCCAGGACTCCTTCTTCTCCGCGCTGTTTGACTTCAGCTTCACCCGCTATGCCACCCCGTCGATCATCAAGTTCGCCTACGCGCTGGGCTTCGCCTTCATCGCCCTGATGTGGGTGGGCTACGTGCTCTTCGCGTTGTTCGTCCCGGCCGCCGAGCTCGGGGTGGGCGGTTTCTTCCTCGGCCTGTTCGGGATCATCATCCTCACCGTCGGCATGTTGTTCATGCTGATGTCGTTGCGCATGATGCTGGAGTTCTACCTCTCCAACATCCGTATCGCGCAGTCGGCGCAGGCGATCGACCAGCGTCTGCTGGAGCGCGACGACCGCTCCACCGGCCGGCACTGACGTCGTCCGGCCTCGGTAGGCCTCGGTAGACGGCAACCGGCCGACCAGTCGTAGACTGGTCACCATGTCCAGGAGCCCTCGTCCCCAGTACCGGGACGAGGGCTTCGTGGTGCGCACCCACAAGCTGGGGGAGGCGGACCTCATCGTGGTGCTGCTGACCCGTGAACACGGCCTGGTCCGTGCGGTGGCCAAGGGCGTCCGACGCTCGAAGTCGCGCTTCGGCGCCCGTCTGGACCGGTTCTGCCTGGTCAACGTGCAGGTCTATCCGGGGCGCAACCGGTCGAAGCCGGACGGGGGCCTGGCGAACGTCACCGACGCCGTCACCGTGCACACCTACGCCCCGCAGGTCAGCGCGGACGTCGACCGGTTCTACGCCGGCGTGGCGATGCTGGAGGTCGCCGAGCTGACGGTGCAGGGGTCGGGAGAGGACGCCGCGCACGTCGTCGACCTGCTCGACGAGTCGCTCGCCGCGTTCGCCGCACCGGATATTGCGCAGGACGTCCCGGCGATCCCGCCGCGGACGCAGGCGGACCGGTTCGTCCTGCGCGCGTTGGGGATGGCAGGTTGGGCGCCGAGCCTGGTGGACTGCGCGCAGTGCGGGCGCCCGGGCCCGCACCGGGCGTTCCACCCGCTGGCGGGTGGGGCGGTCTGTACGTCGTGCCGTCCTCCCGGGGCGTCGACGCCGCCGGCGCAGTCGGTGCGGGTGCTGTGGCTGCTCTCGCGCGGGAGGGCGGGCGACCTGGCGGCCGTCGCGGAGGTCGCCGCGGCGTCCGACGGCCCCCGGGTGCTGGGTATCGCCCATGAGCTGCTGGTGTCGCACGTGCGCAACCAGACGGAGACCCCCTGCCGTGCTTTCTCGTCCCTGTGAGTGGTGGTCTGGCACAATATTGGTCGTGAGTAGACCTGAGATCCCCGCCGAGTTCATTCCCCGCCACGTCGCCATCGTGATGGACGGCAACGGCCGGTGGGCGCAGGAGCGGGGGCTGCCGCGCACCGAGGGGCACAAGCGGGGCGAGGGCGTGCTGATGGACATCGTCGACGAGTGCCTGGAGCTGGGGGTCGGCTACCTGTCGGCGTACGCGTTCTCCACGGAGAACTGGCGGCGCAGCACCGACGAGGTGCGCTTCCTGATGGGTTTCAACCGGGACGTGCTGCGTCGGCGTCGTGACGAGCTGGACGCCAAGGGTGTGCGCGTGGTGTGGGCGGGGCGCCGGCCGCGGCTGTGGCGTTCGGTGATCTCCGAGCTGCAGAAGGCCGAGGAGCAGACGAAGGACAACACCCGCCTGACGCTGGTCATGTGTGTGAACTACGGGGGACGCGCCGAGATCACCGACGCCACCCGCGCCATCGCCGCGGAGGTCGCCGCCGGGCGGATGAAGCCGCGGGAGATCTCGGAGAAGACCCTGTCGGCCTACATGAACGACCCGGGCATGCCCGACGTGGACCTTTTCCTGCGCCCCTCCGGCGAGCAGCGAACGTCGAACTTCCTGCCGTGGCAGTCGGTGTACGCGGAGATGGTGTACCAGGACGTGCTCTTCCCGGACTTCACCCCGGAGCACCTGCAGGCCGCGGTGCTGGAGTACGCCAGACGTGACCGACGGTTCGGGGGTGTGAAATGACCGCACCGGACGAGACACCGGACGACACACCGGACGCTGCGCCGACGCGGCAGCAGCTCAACCGCTGGCGCCGCTACCTCGCCGACGAGCGCGCGGAGGGTGCGGTCTACCGCGAGCTCGCCCGGAAGCGGACCGGGGAGGAGCGCGAGATCCTGCTGGCGATCGCGGAGGCGGAGTCGCGGCACGAGGAGTACTGGCGTGAGCGGCTCGGCGACGACGTCGGCCTGCCGCGTAAGGCGGGGGTCAACACCCGGTTGATGGCGTGGATGGCGCGTCGGTTCGGGTCGGTGTTCGTGCTGGCGCTGCTGCAGTCGGCGGAGTCGCGCAACCACTACCTCTCCGACGAGGACGCCACCGAGCAGATGGCGGCGGACGAGGCGATCCACGCCGAGGTGGTGCGTGGTCTGGCGGCCCGGGGGCGGGCGAAGATGTCCGGCGACTTCCGTGCGGCGATCTTCGGGGCGAACGACGGTCTGGTGTCGAACCTCGCTCTTCTGCTCGGCATGTACGGCGCGGGTGCCGGGCAGGCGACGATGCTGACCGCCGGCATCGCCGGGCTGCTCTCCGGCGCGTTGTCGATGGCGGCGGGGGAGTACGTCTCGGTGACGAGCCAGAAGGAGCTGCTCGAGGCGTCCCACCCGGACCCGAACGCGAGTACGGCCGTGCCGAAGCTGGACGTGGACCGCAATGAGCTGGAGCTGGTCTACCGCGCCCGTGGCATGGATTCCGAGGCCGCCGGACGCAAGGCGCGCGAGGTGTTCGCCGAGATCGCCCGCCTGGAGGTCATCAAGGACTCCGCGGACACTGCTGACGCTGCGGACGTGGAGTTCGACGCGGAGGTCGACGACGAGGTCGTCGCGGAGGCGGAGTCCAGCGGGTCGGGTCTGTCGGCGGCGGTGTCGAGTTTCCTGTGCTTCGGTGTCGGCGCACTGGTGCCCGTGGTCCCGCTGATCTTCGGCATGGGTGGACTGTCGTCGATCGTGGTGGCGTGCGTGCTGGTGGGCATCGTGCTGCTGGTGACCGGCGCGCTGGTCGGGCTGCTGTCGGGGATGTCCCCGTGGAAGCGGGCGCTGCGTCAGCTGGCGATCGGCCTGGGTGCCGCGGCGGCGACGTTCGCGCTGGGCACGTTGTTCGACGTCGCGGCGACGTAGTGGCGACGTGGCGACGGAGTGACCCGTCCGGGTCTGCCGGTTGCTCAGCCCTTGCGTTGATTCTTCGCGCAGTCGGCGCACAGGCCGAAGACGTCGGCGGTGTGCCCGGTCATCACGAAGCCGTGCTGCTGGGCGACCTCGGCGGCCCAGCGTTCCACCGGCCCGCCGTCGATCTCCACGGCCTTGCGGCAGGACGTGCAGACCAGGTGATGGTGGTGGTGCACGGAGCTGCAGCTGCGGTAGAGCATCTCCCCGCTGTCGTCCTGCAGGGTGTCGATCATGCCCTGGGTGTTGAGCTGCTGGAGGGTGCGGTACACCGTCGTCAGACCGACCTTGTGCCCGCGCTCGGTAAGGGTGGCGTGGATGTCCTGGGCGCTGGCGAACGTCGTCATCCCGTCGAGGGTGTCGACCACGGCGGCACGCTGACGGGTGTTTCGTTGTCCGATCTGGGGTGTGTTCATCGTGCCCCCAGCCTAACCGTTCGCGCCTGCGCGCGGGAAGGAAAAGTCGCGTATTAGCGACATTGCGGGGCATCGTCCTGCAGCCCCGCTGGTGGGACCTTCGGGGGACGGGGAGGCGACGGGTGGTGACCGAGGAAAATGCAGGTGAGGGTGGTTTCTCTGAGGTCGTGGTGTCGGACTTGACAGGGGTGGCTGGGCACCCGTAAATTAAGGCCAGTTCCCCAGGGATGGCTTGTCCCCCCCTAAGTCCATCCCACCAAACGGGGAACAAGGCCCCATCCTCTTCGGAGGACAGCGTGGCCGGGACCCGCGATAACCCCCCCCCTTCGCGGGTCCTTTTTAATGCCTTGATGAGCCCGGCCCGTGCCGGCGGCGGGTGGGGTCGGACCCGCCGGGTGCTTCCGTGTGACGTCCCCGGTATCATGGGCGTGATTGTCTGAACGACCGTCTACCCCACCGTCTTTCGAGGAGTGCCCGGAGCCCATGGCCGCAAGTAACATCGAGACCGTCGTCAACCTCTGCAAGCGCAGGGGACTGGTGTTCCCTGCAGGTGAGATCTACGGCGGTACGCGCTCCGCCTGGGACTACGGTCCCCTGGGCGTGGAGCTCAAGGAGAACATCAAGCGCCAGTGGTGGCGTCACATGGTGACCTCCCGTAAGGACGTCGTCGGTGTCGACACCTCCATCATCCAGCCCACGCAGGTGTGGGAGGCGTCCGGCCACGTGGAGGTGTTCTCCGACCCGTTGGTGGAGTCGCTGTACACCCACAAGCGCTACCGTGCCGACCACCTCCTGGAGGCCTACGAGGAGAAGCACGGCCACGAGGCCCCCAACGGCCTGGCGGACATCAACGACCCGGTCACCGGCCAGCCCGGAAAGTGGACCGAGCCGCGGGAGTTCTCCGGCCTGCTCAAGACCTACCTGGGCCCGGTGGACGACAAGGAGGGCCTGCACTACCTGCGTCCGGAGACCGCCCAGGGCATCTTCATCAACTTCAAGAACGTGATGGGTGCGTCCCGTCAGAAGCCGCCCTTCGGTATCGCGAACACCGGCAAGTCGTTCCGTAACGAGATCACGCCGGGCAACTTCATCTTCCGTACCCGCGAGTTCGAGCAGATGGAGATGGAGTTCTTCGTCAAGCCGGGCGAGGACGAGGAATGGCACCAGACCTGGATCGACGACCGGTTCAACTGGTACGTCAACCTGGGAATCGACCCGGAGAACCTGCGTCTGTTCGAGCACCCGAAGGAGAAGCTGTCCCACTACTCCAAGCGCACGGTGGACGTGGAGTACGCCTTCAACTTCGCCGGTTCGAAGTGGGGCGAGCTCGAGGGTGTCGCCAACCGTACGGACTACGACCTGAAGACCCACGCCGAGCACTCCGGTGAGGACCTCAGCTTCTTCGACCAGGAGTCGGGCGAGCGGTGGATCCCGTACTGCATCGAGCCGGCCGCCGGCCTGGGTCGTGCGATGATGGCCTTCCTCGTCGACGCCTACTTCGAGGACGAGGCGCCGAACACGAAGGGCGGCGTCGACAAGCGCACCGTCCTGCGTCTGGACCGTCGTCTGGCGCCGGTGAAGGTCGCCGTCCTGCCGCTGTCGAAGAAGGAGACGCTGACCCCGACGGCCGAGAAGGTCGCCGAGGAGCTGCGTGGCCTGTGGAACGTCGACTACGACGTCTCCGGTGCCATCGGGCGTCGTTACCGTCGTCAGGACGAGATCGGCACGCCGTTCTGCGTCACCGTCGACTTCGACTCCCTGGAGGACAACGCGGTCACCGTGCGCGAGCGCGACACCATGTCCCAGGAGCGTGTCAGCATGGACAAGCTGCAGGGATACCTCGCCGAGCGTCTCGCCGGCTGCTAGACGGAGGACGGATCCCCTTATGCCGAACCCTGACATCCGCTGGACGGTCCCGTCCGACGGACACACCTTCCCGATCTACGCCGGGCTACCCAGCGACATGGACCGGGTCGGTGAGTATTCCGTGGAGCGCGACGTCGCGTCGATCCGCTTCGGTGGCGACACCTGGCAGCTCGAGGCGGACGAGGGGCCGCGGATGACGGCGACGACGGGTGAGGACACCGGCTCGCAGGTGTTCACCGCCGTGGGGGACGCCAAGACCTTCGGCGCGTCCAAGAACGTCAGCTGCGTCGCCGACCGGCACCGTGTGCTGATCCACGCGGAGTCGAAGAAGGACTTCGTGCTGTTCAAGGCGCCGGAGGATCCGGACGAGCCGCTGGACCTGTCGAATGCGAGGAAGATCGGCCAGTTCAGCTCGGAGAACGGCGGGCTGAAGAACGTGCACGTCTCCTTCGTGGGGTCGGGCAAGAAGCTCCCGTTGGACGTGCAGGTGTTCCTGTCGTGGGTCGCACGGCACGCGATGGAGACCCGGGTGCTGTCCACCACCTGGCGGCTGTCGATCTTCCTGATCGTGCTGATCCCGTTCCTGGTGCTCTACTTCCTCGGGTTCCTCTGAGGTCCTAGCCGACGTCCGTTCTAGCGGACGACACGAAACCGGGCGCAGACCAGCGCCCGGTTTCTCATTGTCTCCACGAGTTCCAGGTCGAGGCGACGGGGGAGCAGGGGAGCGCCGGACCCGAGGGTGACGGGGGCGTACTGGATCCACACCTCGTCGAGGAGACCGGCGTCGGCGAACTGCCCGGCGACATCCCCGCCCCCCACGATCCACAGGTCCTTGTCACCGGCGGCGGACGTCATCGCCGCGTGCACCTCGGCCACCGGATCCTGGGTGAACCGGATGTCCGCGTTCTCGACGCCGGGGAGGTCACGGTGGGTGAAGACCCAGGTCGGCGCACTGTACGGCCAGTCGTCGGCGTTGGCCAGCAGCCATTCGTAGGTGGTGGCGCCCATGGCGAGCGCGCCGATCCCCTCGGTGAACTGCTCGGGGGACATCGGCCCGTCCCAGTCGAAGTCCTGGGACGTCAGCCAGTCCAGTGAGTGGTCGGCGGTGGCCATGAACCCGTCGAGACTGGACGCGGTGAAGTAGTGGGTGGTCATGGAGCCGAGGGTAGTCGGGTACCTCGGTGGGCCTCGAACATGGAGAAACCCAGGCCTCTGATCCCTTCCGGGGAACCTGTGACCTGGGTTGGGGGGGGGGATGTGGCGCGTCAGATACCGAAGGAGTCGCCGCCTCCACCGAAGCCACCGCCCCCGCCACCGAAGCCACCGCCTCCACCACCGAAGCCTCCGCCGAATCCACCGTTGCCGCTCAGCAGTGAACCGAGCACGACGCCGGCGACGAGGTTTCCGCCTCCGCCACCACCGCGGCCGTAGTAGTTGTTGCGGCGGTTGTACTCCTCGATGTCACGACGGGCCAGCTGGGAGGCCTGGCGGGCCAGGGCATTGGCCTGTTGAGCCGCAGTGAAGGCGGCGCGGGGCTTGGTGTCGCGCTGCTGGTGTGCGGCGTCCAGGGCCTGACCGGCCGACTGTGCGGCCGACCGGGCCTCCACGCCGATCATGCGGCCACGGGTGTGGATGGTGTCCTCGACGGCGCGCAGGTGGTTGGTGGCGTCGGCGATGGTGCGGTCCACCATCCCGAGGGTGCGCTGGTAGTTGTTCTCCGCCCCGCGGGCCTCGTCGAGCTGGATGTCGAGTTCACCGTCGGCGTCCAGCAGCTCGGAGTAGGTGCCCAGCGGATCCTTGTCGCCCTTCTCACGTGCCGCGGCGAGCGCGGTCTTCGCCCGCTCCACCGCCTTGCCCAGTTCCGCGCGGTCGATCTCGGCGTTACTCGCGGCCAGGTGTGTGGCCTCCGTGATCTCCTCGTCGACCTCCTGGATGAGCGAGTCGAGGCTGGCCTGCGCCTCGTGCAGCTGGGATTCGGCGTGCTCCACGGCGGAGAGCTGACTGTCTGCCTGCTTGATCGCCAGGTGTGCGGAACCGGCGGCGTCGATGAGCTCGCCCTGCTGGCCGGCAGGCAGGTTCAGCAGTTCACGGGCACGGGTGATCGCCTGCTCGGCCTCGGAGATCTCGGCCTCGGCGATGTCGGGGTTGTCTGCCACGGACTCGAGCAGCTCCGGGTCGACCTTGCTGGACAGGGACTCCAGGATCTCCCTGGACCGCGGGATCCGCGAGCGCAGCTCCACGGTCTGCTGGAAGAACTTCTCGACGATCTCGGGGGCGTCGATCAGCTTCTCGCGCAGGGTGGCGAAGCGCTCGGCCTGTTCGTCGAGGTTCTCGTCGGCGGTGCCGCAGGAGGAGATGATGTCGATCAGCTGCGCACGTTCCTCGTGCTCGCCGCTGAACAGCCCGTTCTGCAGCCGCTGGTGGGTGTCGTAGGCGCGTGCGAGCGCCTTCTTCGACACCTCCAGGGCCTTGCGTAGGTCGCGGGTTCGCTCTTCACCGAACTCCGCCTCAGCGGTGTCGAGCTCCTGGTGACCCTTGCGGATCGACTCGTCGGTGCTGTGCAGTTCCTCGCTGGCCAGCGTGCGCAGGACGTGGGTGGGCTGCTGGGACAGGTCGTCGGTGTTGTCGGGGGTGATCGTACGGGCGGACTCCAGCTGCTCGGCCTCGTTCTCGTGCTTCTTCTTGCGCGAGTACCAGACAGCGCCGCCGGCACCGCCGACCACGACCACGGCCGCAGCGCCGCCCCAGGCGTAGGTGGAGGCCGGGGTGACGTCGGCGAGAACGTCGGCGACGGCCTGACCACCTGCCGCCCAGTTTCCACCTCCCATGTTGTCTCTGATCGTCGAGTTCACGTCCTCGGTGACGCTGTTGGGCACGCTTTCGCCAGGAACCGTGCTGATTCCTCCCGTTGAGGTGTCAACGACGATGACCAGTCCGTTGTTGATCTGGAGTTCTGACTGCAGTTGGTTCGCCAGGGAATCTCGGTCCTCGACGCCGTCGAGGTACACCAGGTACCCCTTCACCCCGGTCTCGGACGGCCCGTCGGCGAGGGTCTCCTCGATGGAGCTGCGCTCGGAGTCGGAGAGCACGCCTGCCTGGTCCACGACCTGGGAGTCCAGGGTGATGTCGGTGGAGGCGTCGGATTCCGTGGCGGTGCCCTGCGCGAGCACGGTCGTCGCAGCGTCCTGTGCCACGTTCTGGGCCACGTCCTTTGCAGGTGCCGCGGCGGCGGAACCGGCCCCCAGCCCCAGTCCCAGACCGGCCCCTGCCATCCCCGCGACGGCGACCGAGGCGGCGAAGCGCCGGAGTCGGACGGAGGGGGAGGGCCGGGAAAGATTCCGGGAGTGATTCGCAGCATACATGCATCCCACAATAACGAAATCCGCGAACTCGGGTGCGTAGTCTTAGGCCCATGAACGGCAGAACCTTGGGCAGCACCGCAGGACGTACCGCCGGTGCGGGCATACGTGGACTGATCTACATGGTCGTCGGCACGGTCGTCATCGCCATCGTCCTCACGCTCGCCACGGCGGCGCACGTCTGGGCGTACGCCCGGCAGGACGACCGGACGCAGGCGGACACGATCCTCGTCCTCGGCGCGGCACAGTACAACGGCACCCCGTCGCAGTGGTTCGCCGCCCGTCTCGACCACGCCGTGGACCTCTACGAGGAGGGGGTGTCGGCGCACATCACCACCATCGGTGGCAAGCTCGAGGGCGACGTGTACACCGAGGCCGAGGCCGGCGCGGACTACCTGCGAGAGCAGGGCGTGCCGGACGAGGCGATCACCGAGATCAACGAGGGGGCCGATACCCTCGGCTCGGCCGAGGCCTTCGCCCCGGTCGCCGAGGAGAACGGGTGGGACCGCGTGCTGGTCGTCACCGACCCGAACCATTCGCTGCGCGCCACGAGCATGGTCGGCGACCAGGGTGTCGACGCCCACGCCTCGCCGACCAGGCAGGGGCCGGCGGTGTCGAGCCGCAAGGAACAGCTGGACGCGATCATCCACGAGACCGGTGGGCTGATGTACTACCGGGCGACCGAGGAAGGCGGCGGTGACTACACCGTCGACGAAGACTGACGAAGACTGACCACCACTGAGAAGAGGGAGCAGGAACACCGTGCAACGATACGGCTACACCGCCCATGACCTGGACCGGATCATCGGGGTGCCGGGCAAGTCGCTCGGTGTCGACGGCGCGGTGCCCGACGCCCGCGACGACTTCGACCGCGACCGTGCGCGCGTGCTGCACAGTGCGGCGCTGCGGCGTCTAGCGGACAAGACGCAGGTCGTGGGGCCCGGCTCCGGCGACACCCCGCGCACGCGGCTCACACACTCCCTCGAGGTCGGCCAGATCTCCCGCGGCATCGGCAAGACCCTGGGCGTGGACCCGGACCTCGCCGACCTCGCGGGGCTGACGCACGACATCGGCCACCCGCCGTACGGGCACAACGGCGAGCGAGCACTCGACGAGGCCGCGGCGTCCTGCGGCGGTTTCGAGGGCAACGCGCAGACCCTGCGCATCCTCGTGCGCCTGGAGCCGAAGACCGTCGGGCCGGACGGACGCAGCTACGGGCTGAACCTCACGCGCGCGTCGCTGGACGCCGCCTGCAAGTACCCGTGGGGGCCGACGGCGCCCGACGGGACGCGGCGTCGCAAGTACTCCTGCTACACCGACGACCTGGAGGTGCTGTCCTGGATCCGTGAGGGCGCCCCGGAGGGACGCAAGTGCCTCGAGGCCCAGATCATGGACTGGGCCGACGACGTCGCTTACTCGGTGCACGACGTGGAGGACGGCATCGTCTCCGGGCGCATCAGCATGAACGTGCTGTGGGACCTCGTGGAACTCGCCGCCCTGGCGGAGAAGGGTGCGCGCGCCTTCGGCGGCGACCCCGAGGAGCTGCTGGACGCCGCGGACCGCCTGCGTCGCATGCCGCCGATCGCGCGCGCCGCGGACTTCCACGGCACCCTCCAGGACCTCGCCGCGCTCAAGGGCCTGACCAGTGAGCTGGTCAGCCGTTTCGTTACCGCGGCGGTGACCGCCACCCGGCAGGCCCACCTGTCGGACGGCGCCGGTGATCACCGTGTCCCGCTGGGGCGCTACGCCGCCGACCTGGCGATCCCTGCGGAGGTCAAGGCCGAGGTCGTGCTGCTGAAGTCCCTGGCGGTGCTCTACGTCATGGACGAGGGACGCCACCTGGCAGACCAGGAGCGCCAGCGCGACCGCATCTTCCGCGTCACCAACTACCTCACGCAGGGCGCGCCGGGCAGCCTGGACCTGCTGTTCCGTCCCTGGTGGGAGGCCGCCGCGACGGACGCCGACCGCCTGCGGGTGGTCATCGACCAGGTCGCCTCACTGACCGAGGCGCGTCTGGAACGGCTGGACCGGTCGGCCTCGGCGATCAGCGCCGCCTGGGGTTAAGTACCGAGTCAGTCCTCGGCGTCGGGGATGGCGCAGAAGCTCTCGTAGTGGTCGGCGGTGTAGTACCAGACGTCCGGGTCGGTGTCCGTCCCACCGCCGACGACGATGCGCCTCGCCCCACGGTGGTCCAGGCCGGGGGTGGTGACGGTGTACTCGCGGTAGTAGTCGCCGGACTCCTCGGGCAGCACGCCCTCGTAGTTGCCGAAATGCTTGCCGTCGTGGTCGGGGTGGGCGAAGGTGCCGTCGCCGAGGATGGAGTCGATGACCTCGTCGGCGTCCTCGGGCAGCGAGGCCACCGCGCAGGTGTCGGCCTCGCTGCCGGAGCTGCCGGAGCTGTTGTCGCTGCTGTTGTCGTCGGTGACGGCGTCGATGCCGAGGTAGCCGGCGACGAGGACGATCGCGGCGCCGGCGAGACCGCCGAGGACTTTGTTGTTCGGTGTAGCCACGGTGGTCAGTAGACCACACCGGACCACATCCGGTGTATGTGCGGCGGGTTTGGCGCGGGTGGCTATCATGGTCGCATGGCACGAGGGCGGATTCCGGACACCGACATCGCCGCGATCAGGGAGCAGACCCCGATCGAGGAGGTGGTGGGCGAGTACGTCCAGCTCACCCCGGGTGGTGTGGACTCGATGAAGGGGCTCAGCCCGTTCAAGGACGAGAAGACACCGTCCTTCCACGTCCGCCCGAACAAGGGCTACTTCCACTGCTTCGCCACCGGCGAGGGCGGCGACGTCTTCAGCTTCCTGATGAAGATGGAGCACGTCACCTTCCCGGAGGCCGTGGAGCAGTGCGCCGAGCGCATCGGCTTCCGCATCAATTACGAGGGCGGTGGCCCGGTGAACCGGGTCGAGCCGGGGACCCGGCAGCGTCTGGTGGCGGCGAACCGCGCCGCCCACGAGTTCTACATGGAGCGGTTCAAGGATCAGGAGGACGCCGGGGCGGAGACCGCGCGGGCGTTCCTGCGCGACCGTGGGTTCGACGGGGAGATCGTGGACACCTTCGGCTGCGGGTACGCCCCCGCCGGGTGGGACACGCTCACCAAGCACCTGCTGCGCCGCGGTTTCGAGTTCAAGGAGCTGGAGGACGCCGGCCTGAGCCGGATGGGCAACCGTGGCCCGATCGACCGCTTCCACCGTCGGCTGCTGTGGCCGATCCGTTCGGTGGCCGGCGACGTGATCGGTTTCGGCGCGCGCAAGCTCTTCGAGGACGACAACCTCGGCAAGTACATGAACACCCCCGAGACACTGCTGTACAAGAAGTCGAAGGTGCTCTTCGGCATCGACCTGGCGAAGAAGTCCATCGCCTCGGACCACCAGGCCGTGGTGGTGGAGGGCTACACCGACGTGATGGCGATGCACGCCGCGGGCGTGCCGACCGCCGTCGCCGCCTGCGGTACGGCCTTCGGCGAGGACCACCTGCAGATGCTGCGTCGTTTCATGGTGGACGACCAGTTCTTCCGCGGCGAGATCATCTACACCTTCGACGGTGACGAGGCCGGGCAGAAGGCCGCGTTGCGTGCCTTCGAGGGCGACCAGAAGTTCACCGGACGCAGCTACGTCTCCGTCGCGCCGGACGGCATGGACCCCTGCGACGTGCGCATGGAGAAGGGTGATGCGGCGGTGCGGGAGATCGTCGCCGACCGGATCCCCATGTTCGAGTTCGTCATCCGCACGGTGATCCGCGGCTACGACACCCACCACATCGACGGCCGCGTGGAGGCGATGCGCCGGATCGTCCCGGTGCTCGCCGGCATCCGGGACGATGCCCTGCGTGACGAGTACGCCCGCCAGGCCGCCGGCTGGCTGAGCTGGCCGGACCCCACCGAGGTCGTCAGCCAGGTGCGTGCGGAGGCAGCGAAGGGACGCCGCGGCAGCCAGGGCCCGGAGCTCAAGGAGGGCGTGGCGCGTCTGGCACGCCGCTCAGCCGAGGCGGAGAAGGCCGGGGCGGCCGCCGGGTCGAACGTGACCTCGATGCTGAGCCGTCCGGACCCGTCGGACATGTACCTGGAGCCCGCGCGCGAGGTGCTCAAGCTGATGCTGCAGGAGCCGGAGATGGTGGGTTCGGACGCCGACGGACTGCTGCCGGACTCCTTCGAGCACCCCACCTACGTGGCCGTGGCCTCGGCGCTCGCCGCCGCCGGCGGGGTCGGCTCGGTGGGCGAGGGGGGACGCCACGCCGCCGGTGCCGACTGGATCGACGCGGTCACCTCCGCCACCGACGACGTGATGTGCCGCGCGGTGATCAGCGAGCTGGCCGTGGAGGTGCCGCGGTGCGAGCGCGACCGGCTGCAGTTCTACGCCGGTGCGGTGGTCGCCCGGATGGAGGAGCGCTGGGTCGGCATGGAGATCGCCGAGCTGAAGTCACGGATGCAGCGCATGCGTCCGGACCAGGGCGGGGCGAAGAAGCAGGAGTACAACAACACCTTCGCCGACCTCATGGCGTTGGAGAAGTACCGGCGCACCCTGCAGGAGCAGGCGCAGAGCTACGGCGACCTGCGCGGTTAGGCCCGTCGGCGGGCGAACCTGCCCGCCCGTCCGGTGGAGGCGGCACCCGAGCCGTCCTGCTCACTGACGGGGCGGCCCTTGGCGTCGCGCATGCGCGGCTGCTCGGCCTCCACGAAGATGTCCTCCTCGTACTCGGCGGCGTCGTTCTCGAGGACGTCCAGCTCGTCGATCCCGTTTGTGCCGTTGACTCCGCGCACGTCGCGGAGCTCGCGCATGCGCGGCTCCGGGTCGATCCGGTCGGCCAGGGCCTTGCGACCGGCCTGGACGGCGCGACGCGTTGCCGGGGAGTTGACCGCAGCCTCGTAGCCGCGCCGGATCTGCTCGTAGCGGCGGCGTCCGGCCTTGGTGCCGAAGACGTATCCGGCGGCGGCTCCGATGACCAGCTGGATCATGAAAATTCTCTCCTGGTGCGTACTGGGGGCAGGACGGGCAAGGTGACGTTCGACCCCCACCCTACCCCGAGGACCTCACGCGACCGCGGGGAATCATCCGTATCCTCGTGGGCACCATAAAGTCACGGACATGAGGAGAGCAGCCAAGTGAGTACAACGGTCAAGGGAGTCATCGCACGCGGCAAGGGCGCCGAGGTGGAGCTGGTGGATGTGGTCGTCCCGGACCCCGGTGCCAACGACGTGGTCGTACGCGTGCAGTCCTGCGGGGTCTGCCACACCGACCTGGCCTACCGCGACGGCGGGATCAGCGACGACTACCCGTTCCTGCTCGGCCACGAGGCCGCCGGTGTCGTGGAGACCGTCGGTGAGGACGTCACCCACGTCGCCGAGGGCGACTTCGTGGTGCTGAACTGGCGCGCGGTGTGCGGGGAGTGCCGGGCGTGCAAGAAGGGTGAGCCGAAGTACTGCTTCGACACCTTCAACGCCTCGCGGAAGATGACCCTGGCCGACGGCACGGAGCTGGAGCCGGCGCTGGGCATCGGCGCGTTCGCGGAGAAGACCCTGGTCTACGAGGGCCAGTGCACGAAGGTCAACCCGCAGGCCGACCCCTCGGCCGTGGGGCTGCTGGGCTGCGGTGTGATGGCCGGGCTGGGTGCCGCGGTCAACACCGGTGAGATCAAGCGTGGCGAGACCGTGGCCGTCATCGGTGCCGGTGGTGTCGGCATGGCCGCGATCGCCGGGGCGAAGCTCGCCGGGGCGACGACGATCATCGCCGTGGACCTGTCGGAGGCGAAGCTGGAGCGGGCCCTGACGTTCGGTGCGACGCACACGGTCAACCCGTCCGACCTGTCCGGCGAGGGCACCGGGGAGGACCAGCCGGTGGTACAGGCCGTCCAGGAGATCCTCGGCGGGGTCGGTGCGGACGTCGTGGTCGACGCGGTCGGTCTGCCGGCGACGTTCACCCAGGCCTTCTACATGCGTGACCTCGCCGGACGTGTGGTGCTGGTCGGTGTGCCGACCCCGGAGATGACCCTGGAGCTGCCGTTCCTGGACGTGTTCGCCCGTGGTGGGGCGGTGAAGTCCTCCTGGTACGGCGACTGCCTGCCGGAGCGGGACTTCCCGATGTACACGGAGCTGTACCTGCAGGACCGTTTCCCGCTGGGCGACTTCGTCGACGACCGGGTGGGCATCAACGACGTCGAGGCGGCGTTCGAGAAGATGAAGCAGGGTTCGGTGCTGCGTTCGGTGGTGGAGCTGTGAACGCGCAGGGATCGACCGGGGTTTCGGGCAGCTCGGGTACCGGGCTGCGCATCGACCGGGTGGTGACCCACGGGGTCTTCGCCCTGGACGGCGGTGAGTGGGAGGTCGACAACAACATCTGGGTCATCGGTGACGATGACGAGGTGGTCGTCGTCGACGCCGCCCATGACGCCGACGCGATCGTCGACGCGGTCGGGGACAGGACGGTGCGTGGGGTGATCTGCACGCACGCGCACAACGACCACGTGACGGTGGCCCCGGAGCTGGCGGAGCGTCTGGACACGCAGATCCACGTGCACCCGGGTGACCAGATGCTGTGGAACCAGACCCACCCTGGTGTGGGGCACGAGGACCTGGCGGACGGTCAGGTCTTCGACGTGGCCGGGACCCGGCTGCGGGTGATCAACACGCCGGGGCATTCGCCGGGGTCGTGCTGCCTGTACCTGCCGGAGGCGAAGGTGCTGCTCAGCGGCGACACGATGTTCGCCGGTGGTCCCGGGGCCACGGGGCGTTCGTTCAGTGACTTCGACACGATCGTCGAGTCGTTGCGGTCGAAGGTGTTGACGTTGCCGGGGGAGACCGAGGTGTACACCGGTCACGGTGACGCGACGTCGATCGGTGACGAGGCACCGCACCTGGAGGAGTGGATCGCCCGCGGCTATTGATCCGCATACCCTGCAGGGGTATTGTCGGGGGTGAAAGAAATATTTCGATGAAGGAGTGGGACGTGCCTGAGAACCTGTTGACCGACGACGCTGTGGTCGGTGCTGACGCCGGCGCCGGTACTGACGCCGACAAGGGCGGCTGCGGCTGCGGCACCCACACCTCCGGTAGCGCCGGCGACGGGGTGGATGAGCAGGACGGTGTGCACGGCTACAGTGCGGACAAGAAGCGCTACCTCGCCCGGTTGAAGCGGATCGAGGGGCAGGTCCGTGGCCTGCACCGCATGGTGGACGAGGACACGTACTGCATCGACGTCCTCACCCAGGTGTCGGCGGTGCAGTCGGCGCTCAAAGGTGTTGCCCTGGCCCTGCTGGACGACCACATGCAGCACTGCGTGCTGCACGCGGCACAGCAGGGGGAGGACGAGGCGTTGGAGAAGCTCGACGAGGTCTCCGCGGCCGTCGGGCGGCTGTTGAAGTAGGGGAGGGCTGGTGCGGAGTACTTCGGTATTCTCATTGACTGAGAGGCCCCGGGAGACGTGAACCTGGCGTCCCTCCAAGGCAAGAGGAACCCCCGGTCGGTGGCGACCGGGGGTTCTGCTTTTTGTGGGGCCAGCGGGGGGCTAACCCATTGACTTTGTTTGTGCATTTCAGAGGGTATATCAACTAGCCGTTTTTGCCCTCCGTGGGAGATACGTGGGAAAAGGTCCCCGCCTACCCCCGCCTTGGCGCTTGGTTCTCCCCGTCCCTGCCTTCACTCTACCGCTCCTTAAGTCTCTGTGGAACCGTAGGCGCGTTAGGGTGGATGCGGCAACATTAGGGAACATGTTCACTGGGTGAGACGTTATATCCCACTATATGAGATGCTTCATACGCTTATGCAGGGGCGCATCTCCCAACTTTCGCACTCCACAAAGCCCAGCACCAGAGGCATGCCAGAAAAAGGGGGTAGGGGGAGACCCCTCCGGGGGGCTTGCGAGGCTCCGCCTTGAGCAGGTGCACACGCGCCACAACGGGGATAGCCGAACAAAGACGACGCCACCGCATGTGGACGTCCACCACAGGGCCAGCCAGGCACCGCTACGGCCCCCTCGGTGACCGCACATGTGCCGGGGGCTTCGACGGTACCTGCGGGGGTACGCAGGGGTATCCGCGGCAAAACTTGTAGTTGCGCACCCTAAGTAGCTCGGTAAGCTCTACCGTGTTGCCAACTTCTTCGGCACTCACATACTTCTCAAGGGAGAG
>NZ_JBQSWV010000015.1:0-79800 GCF_052377495.1 Corynebacterium sp. AOP36-E1-14 | reverse complement strand
GAACGCGCTGCGTCCGCTCATCGTGACCGTGACCCTCGGCGTCGGCCAGGCGCTGATCTGGGCGTCCGGCCTGGCCTACCTCGGCCTGGGCGTGGCCCCGCCGGACCCGGAGTGGGGTGCGCTGCTGGACTCCGGGCGCACCTACATCACGGTCGCCTGGTGGCTCGAGGTGTTCCCCGGGCTCGCGATCGTCGTCGTCGCACTCACCTTCACCACCTTGGGCCGTGCCCTGGGCACCCGACTCGAACGAGGATGACCATGACTGAAGACAACACCACCGGGGACGCCCCGCTGGTCGACATCCGTGACCTGCACGTCTCCTTCGGCGAGCACGAGGTCGTGCGTGGCGTGTCCCTGTCCGTGCACCGCGGCGAGACCCTCGCCGTGGTCGGCGAGTCGGGGTCGGGCAAGTCCGTGTCCGTGCGCTCCCTGCTCGGCCTCGCCGGCCCTGGGGCGCAGGTCGGCGCCGGGCGCCTGGAGTTCGACGGGGCCGACGTCCGGGGGTTCGGCGCGCGCCGGTGGCGCCGGATCCGCGGGGGACGCATCGGCCTGGTGCTCCAGGACGCCCTGGTCGCCCTCGACCCGCTCCGGACCGTCGGCGCGGAGATCGGGGAGGCGCTCGACACCCACCACCGGGGACGGGCCCGGCTCTCCCGGCAGGCACGCCGCGACCGGACGCTGGAACTGCTCGACCTGGTCGGCGTGCCGGACCCGGCACTGCGCGCCGGCCAACGTCCCGACGAACTCTCCGGCGGGCTACGCCAGCGTGCGCTCATCGCCTCGGCGCTGGCCAACCGCCCCGACCTCATCGTCGCCGATGAACCGACCACCGCACTGGACGCCACGGTGCAGGCGCAGGTCCTCGACGTGCTCAAGGCCGCCACCGACGACGGGACGGCGCTGATCCTCATCTCCCACGACCTGTCGGTGGTGGCCCGGCTGGCCGACCGGGTGGCCGTGGTGCGCCACGGCGAGGTCGTGGAGGAGGGGCCCGCCGCCGAGGTCCTCGCCGACCCGCGGCACAGCTACACCCGCAGCCTGCTCGCCGCCGTGCCGACGGCGGGTTCCCGGGGCCGGCTGCTGACCTCGGGCGAACCGGTCCCGTTCGGACGCCCGGCCCCGGTGGGTGAACCGGTGGTGCGCGCGACGGGGCTGGCGAAGAGCTTCCGGGGGAGGCGGCGACGCGGTGGTGCTGCTGCGTCTGGGGTGCCGGCGGTGCGCGACGTGAGCTTCGAGCTGCACCGGGGACGCACCCTCGGCATCGTGGGGGAGTCCGGGTCCGGCAAGTCCACCACCGCCCGGATCGTGCTCGGACTCACCGACCCCGACGAGGGGTCCGTGGAGTTCCTCGGCCGGCACGTCTCCGTGATCTACCAGGACCCGCTGAGCTCCTTCGACCCGCGGTGGTCGGTCGGCCGGATCCTGCTCGACGCGGTGTCGACGACGGGGCTGACCGGAGGCCCGGCGCAGACGCGGGTCACCGAACTGCTCGACCAGGTGGGACTGTCGGACGACTTCCGGCCGTCACGTCCCCTCCGGCTGTCCGGGGGACAGCGCCAACGCGTGGCGATCGCCCGTGCCCTGGCCAGCGACCCGGACGTGATCGTCTGCGACGAACCGGTCTCCGCCCTCGACGTGTCCGTCCAGGCACGCATCCTCGACCTGCTCACCACCCTCCAGGCGGAGACCGGGGTGGCGCTGCTGTTCATCTCCCACGACCTCGGGGTGATCCACCACGTCAGCGACGACATCATCGTGATGCGCGACGGTGAGGTCGTGGAGTCCGGGACCGCCGACCAGGTCTTCGACGATCCGCGGCACCCCTACACCCGCACGCTCCTTGCGGCTGTGCCCGCCGTGCCCGCCGTGCCCGCCGTGCCCGCTGTGCCTGCCGTGCCTGCGGTGGCCGTCCGGTAGCCGCTCACCCGTCGACGAGCACGGAGTCCGTCAGCGGCCGGCGGGTACGCGGCGCGTTCTCCCGCTCCAGCACGGCGGCGTCCACCCCGTCGGCGCCGTCACCCGTCACGTCCCCGAGGACGCCGACGGCGACCACGGTGAGGGGCACCAGCCCCTCGTCCAGGGAGAAGGCCTCGGCGACGGCGGCGGGGTCGAAGCCGCTCATCTGGTGGACCAGCAGGTCGTTGGCGTGCGCCTGGATGGTGAAGTACGCCGCGGCCTGCCCGGCGTCGTACCGCGCCTCGGGCAGGACGTTGCCGTCGGCGTCGGTGGTCTCGGCGACGATGACCACCAGCGCCGCGGCGTCCTTCGCCCACCCGCGGTTGAACTCGATGAGCGAGTCCAGCACCGTGGCGTGGGCGGGACCGCCGCGGCGGGCGAGGAGGAACCGCCAGGGCTGACGGTTGAACGCCGAGGGCGCCCACCGGGCGGCCTCCAGGGCGCTGCGCAGCGCGTCCTCGTCGACGGGGGAGGAGCGGTCGAAGATGCGCGGGCTCCACCGTCCGGCGACGACGTCGAGGACGGGGGCGTCGGTGGGTGCTGTGCGGTCTGTTCGCTGTGTCATGACCAGAGTCAACCATCACCGCGCGCGCATTGTTCCCCTTCCATTCGGGGTGGATAGGAAGGGGGATCGGCGTTGTGTGCGTCAGCGGTCGATGTCGTCGACCCGGACCCTGTCGTAGAGGACCACGTTGCGTGCCAGTGGGATCTGGTGCGAGGCGCTCTCGAGGATGTGCATGAAGTAGCCGGCGGTGTTCGGGACGACCAGGGTGTCCCCCGTCGAGATCCCCTCCGGGAAACGCATCCGGCGGCGGATGATCACCTCGTCCTCGATGCAGTACGCGCCGACGAGGAAACCCTCCGCGTCGGGACCGCGTTCCGGACGGCCGGATCGACCTGTGCCAGGCGTCCGCTGCCGGACGAGCAGGGGGTCGACGAGGATGTCGTCGGAGGTGGTACGGCACTGCGTACGGTTCATCTCCACCCCGACCAAGGGGACACCGTCGCTACGGTCCTTGAGGAAGGCCACCCGTGCCAGGATCATCCCGCAACCGTCGAGCACCGCGCGCCCCGGTTCCAGGTGCAGCCGCAGGCCCCTTCGGATCAGCGCGTCGGCGACGGATCCGTCGAGCAGTCCGCGCAACCAGTCGCCGCGCACCGGCGACTGGTGGAAGGGGTAGGTGTTCGCCAGCGGGTCCGACTTCCACGTGAAGGACGCCCCGGTGCCGTCGACCATCGCGCGGCGGGCGTCCAGGAACGCCTCCCACCGGGACCCGTCGTCGAGGTAGCTCATCGGCACACCGCCACCCAGGTCGACGAATTCTGGACGGTGCCCCAGCTCCGTCGCGGCATCGGTGACCTGCAGGGCGTCGACCAGGGCGAGCCGCCGGTCCGCGGCGGAGTAACCGTGCAGGTGCACGTGCGCGCCGACGACCTCCACCGTGCCCCCAACTTCCACGAGCGCGTCCCGCCAGATCGCCGGACGTTCCCCGAAGCGGGTCGGTGGCAGACGCTCCGGGTCCGGCGACACCCGCGGGGCGACGCGCGCCCGGACCGCGGGAGCGCCGTCACCCTGCTCGCTGAGACGGCTGAGACGGCTGAGACGGCTGAGTCGGTGCAGTTCGGCCACGTTGTCCACCGACACGGTCACCGCGTTGTCCACCGCCAGTTGCAGCAGCCGGTCCGGTTTCACCGCCGCGCTGAGGATCACGCGGTCCCCGGGCACACCACGGTCGAGGACCTGGCGCAGCTCGCGTTCGCTGGCGACGTCGACCCCGTGACCGGCCCGGAGCGCGGTGTCCACGAAACACAGGGCCTTGTTCGCCTTGCGGGCGTAGAACACCCGGGTCTCCACCCCGGCGTCGGCGCCGGCGTCGCGCAGCTCCGCCATGTTGCGCACCATCGGTGCGGTGCGCAGGACGTTGACCGGGGACCCGTGCTCCTCCAGCAACGTGCGACACGCCCCGGCGTCACCCAGCAGCTCCACCATCCACGGCTCCAGCCGTGCGGGCAGCGGTACGGTCCCCTCGGCGCCGGGCGTCCCGGGGCGGCTGGGCCCGTGGGCCCTGACCACCCGCCGTGCCCACCGTGGCACCACGTCGTGCAGGGAGCGGTTGAGGGAGTCGGCCCCGGTCAGTGACGCGTCGGCGTCCCGTCCGACCACCGAGAGCCCCGGTCGGCCCACCACGTGCCCCGCGGCGTCCACCCGCCCGGTACCGGACGCCAGGGTGCCGGGGACGTCCCCGGCCGGGGCGAGGACCGCGTCCATGACCACGTCGGCCGGCGGCGTCAGCGTCCCGACCTCCGCGCGTACCGGGGCGTGGACGACCCCGGCGTCGATGAGGGCCAGCAGCCGGGCGGCGTTGTGCGGCGGCAGCCCGAACGCCACGCGCTCCAGGGTCCGGGCCAACGCCGCGAAACCGGGCAGTGAGATGCGTCGACCGTGGGACGTACGCCACACGATCGCGGGGTAGAGCGAGCGCCACGCGTGGCCGACCGCCCAGGCGGCGTCGGGGGTTGCGGCGCCGGTGGCGACCGCGTGGGAGTTGCGGAGCTCGGTCACGGCATCCACTCCGGTATCGGTACCTGCGATGACGCGGCGCACGAGAGCCCCGTCCTCCGTGCCCCGGGCCGTGGCAAGCAGACGGTCCGCCGCGCACGCCACCGCGTCCCGCAGCTCCCCGAGGTCGCGACTCACCCGCACCCGACGCTCCTCGGCGGCCAACCCGTCCGACGGCCGCAGACCCGCCAGGGGACTGCCCGGCTCCGGCTTCACCGTCATGAACCGGCCGGTGCGGCTGAGCGGCCGGATGGCCGCAGGCTCGGACCCGCCGCGGCGGTAGACCCACCCTCCGTCGGCGGGGACAACGGAACCGCCGCGACCGAGGGTGAGCTCCAGCGCGGCGTCCACGAACGTCAACGCCGCGCCGCGCACGTCCACCACCGCGCCCGCGGCGATCCTGCGCAGCCCGTCGGGTGGATAGACCCCGACGACCGGTACGGCGGGGACGTCCCCCGACCCGACGGTCGGGGGCAGGGCCCCGGGCCAGGTCCGGGCGTGCCCGGTTGCCAGCAGCACTTCGTCGTACCCCTCCAGTTCGCCCAGGTCGGTGACCCGGGCGGCCACGATGTGCAGCGTGCACCCCGAGTCCGGTTGCCGCGTGGAGTCGAGCAGGGCCTGCCAGGACTCGGCGAAGAACCGGCCCACCAGCGACCGGGGCGGGAAAGGGTCGGCGTCGGATCCACGCCCGAACTGCCGCCGCCACCCGTCGAAACTACCCAGGGCACTGGTGACGATGTGCGAGGACACGTTCATCGTCCAGTGGTCGGGCTGCTCCGTGCCGTAGGCCGACCCGGCGCCGGGGGCCCGGTCGTCCCACACGTCCACGGCCACCCTCACCCCGTGCGCCCGCGCCTGGTCCAGGAGCTCCTCAGCGGCCCACAGGCCCCGCGGGCCGGCCCCGATGATCGCGACCCTCAGGTCGGGAGAGTTCACCGCCATGACGGCACCACCCCGATGTGTTCGGCGACCCAGTCGTCGTCGTAGAGCGTGTCCAGGTAGGCGGTACCGAAGTCGTGCAGCACTAGCACGGTGTCCGTCCGCTGTTCCGCATCCTGGCTCCGGCCGTGTTCACGGGCACGGCCCGCAGCCGCCGCGACGACCGCGCCGCCGGACGCCCCGGGCAGGATCCCCTCCCGCCGCGCCAGCGCCCGGGCACCGGCCACCGTGTCTGCCGCGGACACCCGCACGACGTCCCCGATGTCCGTGAGCCCGGCGAGGTCCGGGACCACCCCGGCACCGAACCCCGGCAGCAGACGTTCCCCACGCCGACCGCCGTAGAGCACCGACCCCTCCGCGTCCACCGCGGTGACCCGGGTGCGCGCACCGGTCTCGCGCAGGTGCCGGACGCACCCGCCGATCGTCCCGGTGGTGCTCACCGCCACGAACAGGGCGTCCGGGGCGCGTCCGAGCTGGTCGACGATCTCCCGCATCGTCCCGGAGGAGTGCGCGTCGAACGCCGCCCGGTTGGAGTACTGGTCGAGGTTCACCGCGCCCGGGAGTTCACGGAGCAGGTCGGCGACCCGGGTGCGCCGGGCGGCGAGCCAGTCGCCGGTCGCCGGGTCCGGGGAGTCCACGTGGTGCACCGTCGCGCCCAGGGCCGTCATCACCGCCACCGTCTGGCGGTTCGCGTGCGGGTCCACCACGCAGTGGAAGTCGATGTCGTGCAGTGCGCAGTCCCTGGCCAGGGCCACGCCGAGATTGCCGGAACTGGACTCCACCACGCACCCGCCCGCCCGCACGGTGCCCGTGGACAGTGCGGAGGCGAGCAACGCGGCGGCCGTGCGGTCCTTGGCGCTGCCACTGGGGTTGAACCCCTCGAGTTTCGCCCACACCCGTGCCGGGCCGGGGAAGAGACGGTCGAGCAGGACCAGGGGGGTCCCGCCGACCGTGCCGCGGATACCTGTCGTGATGGGGAGACCTTTCGTCGACGGTCAGTTGCCACGACGCTACGCCGCGGACCGGCTCAGTGGTGGAAGCCCGGATGCGACTGCCCGGCGGCAGGGTCCGCGGCATTGAGGTGGTCGACGCAGGCACGCAGGTCACGCACCAGGAAGGACGCCAGGTCGCGGCTCATGCCGTTGCGCACCACGATGCGTTGGACGGTGACGTCGGAGAGGTCGTCGGGCATCGGGTAGGCGGGCACCTGCCAGCCCTTCATCCGCAGCCGGTCGGAGAGGTCGTAGAGCGTCCAGCCGCGTGCGGCGGCGCCCGCGAGGCGCCAGGCGAACACCGGGACGTCCTGCGCGTCGTTCCACAGGTCGAACTCCGGCATCGCCCCGATCTCCCGGGCCAGGTACCGGGCCACGTCGATGGTGTTCTGCTGGACCCGCCGGTACCCGTCCATCCCGAGCTGCAGGAACAGGTAGTACTGCAGCAGCACCTGCGCGCCGGGGCGGGAGAAGTTCAGCGCGAAGGTCGGCATGTCCCCGCCGAGGTAGCTCACCCGGGAGACCAGGTCCTCCGGAAGGTCCTCGGCCCGGCGCCACACGACCCACCCGAGCCCGGGGTAGACCAACCCGTACTTGTGGCCGGACACGTTGATCGACGCCACCCGCGGCAGCCGGAAGTCCCACTCCATCTCCGGCTGCAGGAACGGGGCGATCATGCCGCCGGACGCGGCGTCCACGTGGATGCGCACGTCCAGGCCGGTGTCCGACTCGATCCTGTCGAGTGCGGCGGCGATGTCGGCCACCGGCTCGTACATGCCCGTGTAGGTCACCCCCAGGATCGCCACCACACCGATGGTGTCCTCGTCGACGTACCGTTCCAGGTCGTGACCGTCGAGGACCTTGTGCTCCTCGCTGATCGGCACGTAGCGCGGTTCGACGTCGAAGAAGTTGCAGAACTTCTCCCAGCACACCTGCACCGCCGAGGACATCACCAGGTTCGGACGTGCGGTGGACGCGCCGGCGGCGCGGCGGCGGTGCTGCCAGCGGCGTTTCAACGCCAGTCCGCCCAGCATGCAGGCCTCGGACGAGCCCATCGTCGAGGTGCCGACGGCCCCGCCCGTACCGTCTGCACTGCCCGTGCCGTCTGGGTCGGGTGCGTTCCACAGGGCGGCGATCATGCGCCAGCAGCGTTCCTCGATGTCCGCGGTGGCGGGGTACTCGTCCTTGTCGACCATGTTCTTGTCGAAGGCCTCGCGGTAGAGACGGTCGGCGTAGTCGTCCATCCACGTACCCACGAAGGTGGCCAGGTTCATCCGGGCGTTGCCGTCCAGCATGGCCTCGTCGTGGATTACCTGGTAGGCGGTCTCGGGGAGGGACTCGGACTCCGGGATGCGGTTCCGGGGGAAGCTGGTGGTCTCGCCCACACGGGCGAACAGCGGGTTGAGTTCGACCTGCGGGCGGTCCTGGGTCATGGCTGAGGTTGCCTTCCTGGCGGTGGGGCCTGCGCTCTCCCCGCCGAGGGTACGCCGGGGAAAGGGCGGGGGAGCGTGGCGCGGAAGGAGACTCAGAGCCCCTCGAGCACCTCCGCGGTCGTGGCGATGCGGTGCGCGTAGGTCGGGCCGTTGAGCTCGTGGGCGGCGTGCATCATCTCGGGGGTGAACGCCGCGGTGGCGTCGCGCACGAGGGTCACGTGGTAGCCCAGCTCCATGGCGTAGCGCCCGGTGGCCTCGATGCAGGTGTTGGCCAGCATGCCGACGAGCACCACGTGCGTCACCCCGTGCTGCTTGAGCTGAAGGTCCAGGTCGGTGTTGGCGAAGCCGTTCTGCGCCCAGTGCTCGGCGACGACCACGTCGTCCCCGCCGGGCCGGAAGTCCGGGTGGAACTCGCCGCCCCATTCACCGGCCTCGAACAGCCTCATCTCCAGGGCGGCGGCCTGGTTCGGGTTCACGAACCGCCAGTCGTGCATGTTCGTCGGCGTCCAGCGGCGGTGGGGCACGAAGACGACGGGGACGTCGCGGTGCCGCGCGGCGTCGGTGAGGGTGCGCAGGTTGTCGAGGAGGCCGACGTCCTCGGCGACGTCCTGCACCATCGGCCAGACCTTGCCTCCCTCGGAGAGGAAGTCGTTGTAGGGGTCCACGACCAGGACGGCGGTGCGTCCTGCATTGGTGTCGGTGCTCATGCTGCTTCTCCGTTTCGGGTGTTCTGGACGTTGACGAGCATCTTTCCGGTGTTGGCGCCGCGCATCATGTCGAGGAAGGCGTCGACGGTGTCGCCGATGCCGTCGACGACGGTCTCGTCCCACACGATCTCGCCGGAGCCGATCCAGCCGGCCATGCGCGTGGTGAACTCCTCGACCAGGTCGAGGTGGGCGCCCACGGTGAACCCGCCGACGGTGAGGCCGCGGGTGATGATGTTCTGCAGGTTGTCGGGGCCGGGTACGCGGTCGGTGGTGTTGTAGCCGGTGATCGCGCCGCACAGGGCGAGGCGTCCGGCGTCGTTCATCACGTCGAGCGCGGCCTCGAGGTGGTCGCCGCCGACGTTGTCGAAGAACACGTCCACCCCGTCCGGCGCGAGCGCGGGGAGCTGCTCGCGGACGGGGGCGTCGCGGTAGTTCAGCGCGGCGTCGTAGCCGTACCTCCCGGTCAGCAGGTCG
Source organism: Corynebacterium sp. AOP36-E1-14 (assembly GCF_052377495.1). Lineage (NCBI taxonomy): Bacteria > Bacillati > Actinomycetota > Actinomycetes > Mycobacteriales > Corynebacteriaceae > Corynebacterium > Corynebacterium sp. AOP36-E1-14. The sequence goes on along the minus strand of NZ_JBQSWV010000015.1, from coordinate 70,739 downwards.
ACCTTCGCGTCGGTGCCGGCGGAGCCGATGACGCGTCCGGCGCCGAGCAGGCGCGCGATCTGGCCGACGGCGGTGCCCACGGCCCCGGCCGCCCCGGAGACGAAGACGGTGTCGCCCGGCTTCATCCACGCGATCCGGGTCAGACCCACGTAGGCGGTCAGCCCGGTGAGGCCGAGGATGTGCAGGTGGGCGGAGAGCGGCGCGCCGGGGATGTCGGGGACGGGCCGGAACGTGGCCGCGTCGTCCTGGATGACGTCCGTCCACCCGTGCTCGTGGAGCACCGCGGTGCCGACGGGCAGGGCGTCGGACGCCGAGGCGGTGACGCGTCCGACGGCGCCGCCGGTGGTGGTCTCGCCGAGTGCGAAGGGCGGGACGTAGCTGCGGCCCTCGTTCATCCGGCCGCGCATGTAGGGGTCGACGGAGACGAACTCGTTGGCGACGCGGACCTCGCCGGGGGCGGGGTCGGGGTAGGTGACGGTGACGGTGCGGAAGTCGTCGTGCGTGGGCCAGCCGGTCGGTCGGTGGACCAACTGGATCTGGGTGCTTGTTGCCTGCGGCATGGTTCTCCTGGTTCGGTACGCTGGTGGCGGCGGGTCCGGTGGTGTCATGTGGAGCCCGGCCAGAGTTTTAGTCCGGCCAGTACAGTATATACTGTACCGACCGGTACGCAACTGCGGAAGGATGACGAGGCCCGACGATGGGACGCCCACAGACATTCAGCACCGAGACCGCCGTGCGCGACGCGCGCGCGGTCTTCTGGCGCCACGGCTTCGACAACGCCCCGCTCCCCGAACTCGAACGCGCCACCGGCCTGGGCCGCTCCAGCATCTACCACGCCTTCGGCTCCAAACGCGGCCTGTTCGACGCCGCCGTGACCAACTACCTCGACGAGGTCATCCGCCCCAGCCTCACCCCGCTGACCGGCGAAACCGTCGCTCCGGACGCCTTCGGGCGCTACCTCGACATGCTCAAGGACGCCTTCGGCGCGCAGGACGCCGCCAGCGCGGCTGATGGTTCTGATGGGTGCCTCATCCTCAACGCCGCCACCGCCCCCATCGGCAGGGACGCGACGATGGCCCGCGTCGTCGACGACTACCGCGCCGAACTGCGCGCCGCCTACCTGCGCGGCATCCGCGCCGCCCGGCCGCAGCTGGAACCGGCCCGCCAGGAGACCCTGGCCGACGCCTGCACCGGGCTGGTGATCTCCGCGTCCGTGCTCGTCCGGGTCTCCCCGGACGCCGCCGTCACCGCGGTGGGCACCGCGCGCGATCTGCTGGACGCGGCGTAGGCGTCGCCGGGGAGCTGCTGGAGGGCCCCTGAAGGCCACCTGGAGGCCCCCTGGTAGCCCCGTCTCCACCCCGTCTCCACGCCGCTGTCGTTGTAATATGGGCCAATGATAAAACGCCTCATCGCCAGTGCGTTTTGGTTCGTCAGCAGGTGGCGGCTGGCACCCCAGCCCGCGCCTCAGCGTCCAACGATCCTCATCGGCGCACCGCACACGTCCAACTGGGACTTCATCCTCATGCTCGCCATCGCGTGGAAGCTGGGGATCAGGATGCGGTGGCTGGGCAAGACCAGCCTCTTCCACGGCTTGCGGGGCCCGGTGATGCGCGCGCTCGGGGGGATCGCCGTCGACCGGGAGTCCCCCGGCGAGGTCGTGGGGGACCTGGTCTCCCAGCTCAACGACGACAAGGGCCTGGCCATCGTCATCACGCCGGACGGCACCCGCGGTGCGCACGAGTACTGGAAGTCCGGCTTCTACCGCCTCGCCGAGCAGACCGGCCTGCCGCTCACGCTCGGCTACGTGGACCGTCCCACCATGACCACCGGCCTCGGCCCCACCTTCGAGGTCACCGGCGACGTCGCCGCCGACATGGCGAGGATCCGCGAGTTCTACCGCGACAAGTCCGGGTTCATCCCCGCCTCCCGGGTCGAGCCGCGGCTTCGTCATGAGCCGGGTCGCGAGCCGGGCAGCGGGCCAGGTGCGGTGTGAGGGGCGTGTCATGACCACCGACCCCGGTACCCCCACCCGGCGCACCGTGTTCTACCGCGGGCCGCGGCCCGTGCTGCGCGGCTACCTGCACCTGTTCGCGTTCTGGTTCTTCCTCGGCACCGGCACCAGCCTCACCGTCCTGGCGTTCGCCACCACCGGGTTCTCCTGGCTGGCCGTGGCCACCGCCGTCTACGCGCTCTGCCTCGCCGGCATGCTCGGGGTCTCCGCCCTGTACCACCGCGTGCCCTGGAAGAGCGAGGGTTCGGTGCAGGGCTGGCGGCGGGCCGACCACTCCATGATCGCCATCTTCATCGCCGGCACCTACGGGCCGATCTTCCTCGGCGCCGACGCACCGGGAAACCGGGTGCCACTCCTGGTGCTGTGCTGGGTCACGGCGATCGCCGCGGTGGCGGTCAACATCCTGTGGATCACCCACCCGCGGTGGTTGTCCGTCACGATCTACCTGGTGCTCGGGTGGATCGCCGTGTTCGGCATGAACATCCTGTGGCACGGGCTCACGGCACCGGAGCTGGTGCTCATCATCCTCGGCGGGGTGATCTACAGCGTCGGCGCGCTGGGGTACGCGCTGAAGTGGCCGACGATCAGCGAACACTGGTTCGGCTTCCACGAGGTCTTCCACGCCGGCACGATCATCGCCGCCGGCCTGCACCACATCGCCATCTGGATGATCGTGCTGAACGCCGCATAACCCGTACCCCGCGCAGGTGGGGCACGGGTTAAACGACAGAATGTGTGTCCGGGACCGGCGCTCCGCAGCAGGTCAAGCTAGAGGAAGGGGGCTCGGATAGCTCTTCGGGAGCTACTGAGCCGCGGAGCCGCCATTGCTCCGTCGTACCGGCCCATGGAGGCTGCGCCCGCTGACTCCGGGTAGCCCGAAGCAGCTCGTCCCGAGTCCCCGGCGCAATCCCTGCATTTCGGTCCGATCACTGGCAGTGACCGGACCGAAATGCAGGGATTGCGCCGGGCAGCAGAGGCGCTGGAGCCACCGCTTCCCGGGACTTGCCCCGTACAACCCGGTCGCCTGCAGGTCGAGACGGGCTGAGCGCTGGTCATGATGCGCCCGAGGCAGACACGCATTCTGACCATTAACCCTGGGGCACGCACAGGAAAACCCCGGCACCGTCGCTGAACGACGGTGCCGGGGTCGGGAAGTTCTTCCTAGACCACCGTGACGGAGACAGCGGCCGGGCCCTTGCGGCCGTCCTCGGTCTCGAAGGTGACCTTCTGGTTCTCCTCGAGGCTACGGAAACCGTTGCCCTGGATCTCCGAGTAGTGGACGAAGACGTCGGCGGAGCCGTCCTCGGGGGAGATGAAGCCGAAGCCCTTTTCGGCGTTGAACCACTTGACAGTTCCGTTGATCATGAGATCATCCTTTCTTCAGTGTCAGCGTCCGGATCATTCCGTGCGCTGGGTCGACCGAATGTTCCTGGAGGAATCAGTTCGCGTCCAAAAGACAACTTCCGTGAACTTGATTCCTTCCGGGGAACCGAAAGGGAAAAACAACTCAGAAACTGTAACCGACGTCCACACTACACCGCGGGGCCCCAGCCACCAAGGACGCCGGCTACGGCACCAGCACGATGCGTCCGGCGACCGTGCCCGCCCGCAGGTCGTCGAACGCGCGCGCGGCGTCCTCCAGCGGGTACGTCGTGGTCTCCACGTGCAGCTTGCCCTGCTGGACCAGCGCCACCGCCTGGCGCATGTCGGCGCGGGTGCCGCCGTAGGCGCGCTCGATGTTCACGCCCCACTCGAGCGGGGACGCCGCGGTGTTGTAGCCGAACTCGCCGCCGCCGAGGCCGACGAAACGGATCGCCCCGCCCACGCCGACCACCGACAACGCCAGGTCCACGGTCGGCTGCACGCCGACGAAGTCCAGGACCACGTCCGCGCCGCGCCCGCCGGTCTCCTCCAGGATGCGTGCCGCGGCGTCGCCGTCGCTGGGCAGCGCCAGGTCCGCGCCGTGGGAGGCGGCGTACTCCACCTTGGACGCGTCGGTGTCCAGGGCGATGATCCGGGCACCGGTCGTGGCCGCGAGGATCTGCAGGCCCACGTGACCCAGCCCGCCGAGACCGATGGTGACCACCGTGGCGCCACCCACGAGCCGGTCACGGATGCTGTTGACCGCGTGCATCGGGGTCAGCGCCGCGTCCGCCAGCGGGGCGGACGTGGTCGGGTCCAGGTCGCCCAGCGGGTCGAGGTGGTGGGTCTTCACCGCGATGTACTCGGCCATGCCGCCCGGGGAGCCGATGCCGGGGGACACCGGTGCCATCGCGCCGCGCGGGTTCGCCACCTCGCACTCGTTGTCGCGTCCGGCGAGGCACTTGTTGCACTCACCGCAGCTCAGGACCAGGGCCACCAGGGCACTGTCGCCCTTCTCCCAGCCGGTGACGGCCTCGCCGGTCTTCTCGACGACACCGGCCACCTCGTGGCCCAGGGTGGCGCCGATCAGCGGGCTGTCGTCGGTGCCGATGATGTGCAGGTCGGAGTGGCAGAGTCCGGCCCCGGACACCTTCAGCAGGACCTCGTCGGCCTGGATCTCCGGCACCGGCCGGTCCTGGACCTCGACGGTGTCCTTGGCGGTGAATGTCACTGCACGCATGGGTGCTCCTTCTTCTCGTACTTCTGGTTCTTCAGGGTTATTCAGGTGCGGTATCTGAAATCGGTCTCAGGGCATTGTCAGCACGGCCTTGACGGTCTTTCCGTTGACGGTGTCCTCGATGGCCTGGTCGATCTGCTCGAAGGGGTAGGTGGTGACCAGCTCGTCGAAGGGGAACCGACCTGCCTTGTACAGCTCCACCAGGTGCGGGATGAACACCTGGGGGACGGAGTCGCCCTCGATGGCGCCGATGATCTGCTTGCCGGACGCCGAGATGCGCTCGAGGTCGATCATCGCCCCCGGCTTCGGCGCGCCGATGAGCGCGATCCTCGCGCCGAAGGACGTGGAGTCGATGAGCTGGGAGACCACACCCGGCACGGCGGTGGTGTCCAGCGCGTAGTCCGCCCCGCCACCGGTGATCTCCAGGATCTTCTCGACCGGGTCCTCGTTCTTCGAGTTGATGGTGTGCGTGGCACCCAGCCGACGGGCGAACTCCAGACGCTCGTCGATGATGTCGACGGCGATGATGGTCGTGGCCCCGGCGACGCTGGCCGCCATGATCCCGGCCAGCCCCACCGCGCCGGTGCCGGTGACCACGATCGACTCGCCCGCGGGCACGTTCAGCGTGTTCAGGACGGACCCCGCGCCGGTCTGGATGCCGCAGCCCAGCGGGCCGGCGATCTCCACCGGTGCCCCCTCGGGCAGCACGACCACGTTCTTCTCCGAGGCGATCGCGTGCGTGGCGAAGGACGACTGGCCGAAGAAGCTGCCGTGCACCCCGTCGTCCTCGAACGTGGTCGAGCCGTCCTCACGGGCGCCGCCGAAGTTCAGGAAGGTGAAGTTCAGGCAGTAGGCCTCCCGTCCGCTCCGGCAGTTGCGGCAGTGGCCGCAGGCCGCGTACGACATCGCCACGGCGTCGCCCACCTTCACGCCGAGGACGGCGTCCCCGACCTCCTCCACGATCCCGGCGCCCTCGTGGCCCAGGACGATGGGGTACGGGCTCTCGATGTCACCCTGCCTCACGGCGATGTCGGTGTGGCACAGCCCCACCGAGGTGACCTTGACGAGGATCTCGTCGGGGCGCAGGTCCCCGAGCGTGAGATTCTCGAAAGTGAACGGCTCATCGACTCCACGGACGACTGCAGCCTGAACTGGTGTTGACATGATCTACGACCTGTTCTCTCTCACGGGTTTAACTTATGCCTCCAGGGTAGACCCGTTCAGGCGATCGGGGTGCGGTAGTCTCGGCGGCTCCGCTCAACCGACCCCTCACGGAAAGTCCCCGCATGCCTCCACGCAACCCGGCCCTCGGCCCGTACCACGACCGTCGCGAGATGAACCTCGGCATCGTCCTCGCCGGACTTGCCGGGGCCATGGGCGCGGCCGCCTGGCTGCACAGCTCCGGCTGGTACGTGACCTTCATGACCGGAAACACCGAGCGCATGATCCTGGAGCACTTCAAGGGCAACCACCTGCTCGGCCTCGGCGCGCTGGCCACGGTGGCGGCGTTCCTGGTGGGCGTCATGGTCGCCACGTTCGCCCGCATCTACTGGTGGACGAAGTCCCGGCACGCCGCGACGTTGGTCACCATGGTCGCCGCGTACGTCGCCTGGTTGTTCGACGTCCTCACCGACGAGGCCGGTGCGTCCTTCGGTGTGGTGCCGATCCTGTCGCTGGCCTTCGGGCTGGGCGCGTTGAACACCTCCATCAGCCGCGGTAACCAGGTGGCGATGCCGCTGTCGTACGTGACCGGCACGCTGGTGAAGATGGGCCAGGGGTTCGCCCTGCACCTGTCCGGGGTGCAGCGGTGGGTGTGGGTCGCCCAGCTGGTGACCTACGCCGGCTTCCTCGTGGGCATCGTGCTCGGCGGGGCGGTGTTCCACTCCATCGGCACGCACAACTCCCTGGCCGCTCTGGCAGTGATCACCACGGTGATCGCCGCGGTGACCTGGAAGCTCGACCACCCGCGTTTCGCCGCGAAGGACGCCGCCTGAAGCGACGACCCCGCGTCGCGTGCAGGATCCGCTCGGATCGTGGCACGCGACGACCGGATCTGGCACGGCGCGCGGGGTACGTCCGGACGTCACGCCGGACGCCGCGCCGGACGCTGTGGCATCGGTCACGTACCGGCGTTCACCAGCTGCGCGCCGCGCGCGTCCGTGCTATCACAGAGATCCACGTCAAGAGCACGCACAGACAGCACAGACGGCACCGATCGTGCCCCGTCTCCCTTCCGTCCCTCACCTCTGCCCCCGGAAAGGACCCTGCCATGGAGTACACCGAACTCGCGGCGTACCGGCTGCACGCCGGACATGTCACGACCTGGACCCCCACAGCGACGACCTCCACCGCCGATTCAGGCGACGCCTGGGCCGTGGACCCCCGCCCCCTGTCCTGCAACCACGAGGCGCACGTCGCCGAGGCGCTCGCCGCCGGCCCCGCCGCGAACCCTGCCGCGAACCCCGCCGCGTCTGACACCTCGTCCGACGCCTCCGACCCCCGCGGCGACAACTGGATCGGCACCGCCTTCCGCATCCACCACACCTTCGACGCCGAGGTCTTCGCCGCCACCCTGCGTGCGTGGATGGTCCGCCACGAGGCCTACCGCACCACCGCCGTGGCGGGCACCGTCGGCGACTCCGCCGTGGAGGACCCCGCCCTGCACCGCAGGACGCTGCCCGCCGACGCCGTCGACGTGACGTCCCGCAGCGTCGGACACCTGGCGGACGCGGCGAGCGTGCGCGAGGTCCTCGAACGGCACTTCGCCACCGAGGTCTCCGCCCTGCAGTGGCCGCACCTGACCGTGGCGACCGTCGGACCGGACGCCGAGGCGCCGGACGACTCCCTCGGCAGCCAGGACGGCCCCTGGTTCACCGTCGTCTTCGCCGCCGACCACGCGGTGATGGACGCCTACACCCAGATCGTCTCCATCGCCGAGCTGCGTGAGATCTACGCCGCCGAGCTCGCCGGACGTTGCCCCGAGCTGTCGCTCGCCGGCTCGCACGTGGACTACAGCCGCGTCGAGCGCGAACTGGCCGACGAGCTCACCGTGGAGCACCCCGTGGTGCAGCGGTGGCGCGACTTCCTGGGACGCTGCGACGGCACGCCGCCGGCGCTGGCGCTCGCCGCGACGCCTGCGGCGCCCGAAGCGTCCGGCGCCCCTGAGCCCCTGCAGGTCAGCACGTCCGTCTGGCTGCTCGGCGAGGTCGACGCCACGGTCTTCGGCCAGCTCGCCAAGAGCTACGGCGGCAGCCAGGTCACCGGCCTGCTCGCCGCGCTGAAGGTCGCCGTCGCGCGCGCCGACCGCACCGGTGTCTGCGGCGACGCGCTGCGCTACGTGATGCCGATGCACACCCGCACCTCCCCGGAGTTCGCCCTGTCCGCCGGCTGGTTCGTGGGGCTGATGCCGGTGGAGGACCCGATGCCGCGCGGTGCGGACTTCTCCGAGGCCGTCGCCGCCACCACCGCGGCGGTGAAGGCCAACCGTGACGTGGTCGCCCACCCGTACCCGCGCGTCGCCGAGCTGCTCGGCGTCACCCGCCCGCCGCGGTTCGTGGTGTCCTACGTGGACACCCGCTTCATCCCCGGCGCCGACGACTGGACGCCCCACGACAGGACGCTGCGCGCCGTCGCCCGCAGCGCCAGCGACGTCTACGTGTGGGTGGTGCGCACCCGCGCCGGGGTGAACATCTCCATGCGCTACCCGGACGACCGGGTGACCCGCGAGGCCGTGCGCGCCCTGATCGCCGAGTACTTCGCCGTGCTGCACAGCGTGGTCGACACCGGCGACGCCTCCTCGGAGCCCTTCGAGGTGCCCTTCGAGGTACCGACGACCCCCGTGGCAGTGTCGGAGGGCTGAGCCGGTGGAGCGTCTGACCGCCGACGACCACCTCTTCGTGGTCATGGAGCAGGTGACGGGCATGCCCGTGCTGCCTCAGGTGATCTGGCGGATCGGCGCGGCTGGTAATACTGAGGCGTCCGGCAACACTGGTGCGGTGCTCGACCACGTCGCCGACGTCGGACGTCACCTGCGCGCCGGACGCCTCTCCCGCCTGGTCACCCGCACCCGCGGCCCGGTGCGAGACCGTTGGACCTTCACCCCCGAGGCCGGACGCGTGCACGTCGAGCGTGACCCGCTGGCCCCCGACGCCGTCACCGGGTGGCTCGACGACCGGCTCACCACCGGCATCGACAGCGTGCACGGCTCCGCCTGGGAACTGTGCGCCCGACCCACCACCGACGGTGACGTGGTCGTCTCCCTGGTGCGCAGTCACGTCGTCGCCGACGGCGCCGCGCTGATCAGCGCCGTCACCGAGGCCGTGACCGGCACACAGCACGCCGCCGGGTCCCGCCGCGCGCCCGGCGACACACTGCGCGACGCCCTCTCCCTCACCCGCGCCGCAGGACGCGCCGCGGTGGGCCTGCTGCGCGGCGGCAGCGGTGCCGTGCCCGCTGCGTCCGGCGCCGTTCCCGACGCTCCAGTGGACATGGTGGGGGACGGCCCCGCCGTGGTGCCCACCGTGGCGGTGCGGGTGGACACCGCACGCTTCGACGAGGTCGCCGCGGCGGTCGACGGGACGTCCAACACGCTGTTCCAGGCCGTGACCCTCGGCGTGCTCGCCGGCTCCGGGCGGGTGGGTGAGGGGGACGCCGTGCCCGTCGCCGTGCCGATGTCGGTGCGTGGTGTCGGCCCGGCTGATCCGGCTGATCCTGCTGATTCAGGCGTTGACCTGCGTGCCAACGTCACCACCGGGGCGACGGTGCACACCACCGTGGACCCAGGACGCTACCGTGACCTGCGTCCGCTGCGCGAGGCGGCGAAGGTGGCCTACCGACAGGTCGGTGACCGGGCGGAACAAGGCGGCCTGGACCGCGTGGCGGCGATGGCGCAGCTCGCGCAGGTGCTGCCGGACGCCGTGGTGCGTCGGGCCGCGGCAGGGTCCAGCACCCCGCTGTGCCTCGCGTCGAACCTCGGCGAGCCCGACGCCGCCTTCGCTCGCCTGGGACTGGACTCCGGACTGGACTCCGGGTCAACTGCTACCTGTGACGTGGCCCTGCGTTCCGTGATCCGGGCGGACTCCGCCCGGGAACTCGCGGCGCGACGGGGCGGGATCAGCGCCTGGGCGGTGCGCAACGGGGACACGCTGTCGTTGTCCTTCACCTCCCTGGACCCGGTCCACGTCCGCGACACCGAGCATCTGCTCGACCTGGTGGCCGGGGAGCTGGACCGGTGGGGTCTGCGCTGGGGCAGCGACGTGGTGCGGTGGCTGTAGCCGGCGTCATTCCCGGGGGAACTTGTCTCAGTACCGGAGTACTCGAGCGCCCTTGACAACGATCTTCGCAGATCACCCCGGCCCTGTCCGGAAGGATCGGATTGTTGTCTATCCCTGCGGCCGTCGCTGAATGCCGGAGCTGCCATCTCCGACAGTTGACGTCTTTTCTCCCTTGATCAGGGCGAGTTGAACGACTGTTGTCAGGAACGCGGCAGGTACCACGAACCAGATGGGGTAGTAGTGCAGTGTTCCTGCTATCCCCTGGTCGCTCACAATCGCGCCCACAATGACGGACATGACCGCCAAGGTCATCGAAGAGATTATGATCCGTCGAGGTGTAAGGCATTTTTCAAACATTGAGGATCCCTTCTTGGCAGGTTGCCCCAGTTCTTCCACCAGCTGTCCTTATCGTGGACCAGAACATTGTTGTCCTCGACCGGGCCGTGGGAAACAGGTGTTTCCGTCATACGGCATCGCCGATATGGATCCAATTGTACGATGCCGTACTTTTGTACTTCAGCAACGCTATCGCGAGGTCGGGGGGCCTGCAACCGGTGGGGTATTTCAGAGACAGGAGAACGAACGCCCGAGTTTGGGTGGGTTCTTATCCAGCTGGTCGGTTGGCTCGCAGGGCCTCTTGTAGTGCTCCGAATACCCCGTCCATCGCGCGGCGAGCTTCCGGGGTGTCCGGGTACTTCGCGCGCAGGTCCAGGCCCGCGTCTGAGCGGGAGAACCACAGCTGCACCGTGTCCGTAGGCGAGGACGAGGACACGTAGCGCGCCCCCTCCGGCAGCAGGGGAGCATCACCGGCACTGCCGCCACCGTTCCCGTCACGGAAGTCCATGTAGGAGACCATCGGCACCACACCGTCCGGCAGGGTGGGGGCGAGCTGCTCCATCATCGTCTCCAGGGGCAGGCCGGCCACGGTCACCGCGTCGCGCAGCCACCCCAGGGTGGCGTCCACATCACCGGCACTGGCGACGACCGGGGCATTGCCGACCATCCACCCGACCACGTCGTGGCGCGGATCGGCGCGCCGGCCGCGGGTGTGCACGGGGATCACCGTGGCGAACTCGGACGCACCGGTCACCGGTTCCAACGCCCCGGCCAGCGCGGTGAGCACCACGGCGAAGGTCCGGGCGTCCAGCTGCCCGGTGAGCTCGGGGGCGTCGAGCAGGTGGCGGACGTCTTGCACGGGCTCCACCGGCTCCACCAGCCCAGTCACCCCGAGGTCGACGGGGAAGGCGGGGACGCGTCCGGCGGTGGTGCCGAGGAAACCGCGCCACACGTCCAACGCCGCGTCCGGGTCGGAGGTCTCGGCGGGCGCAGTGTCGAGGTAGGACGGCCCGGGGCCGAGGGGACGCCCGGTGAGTTCGCCGTGGATGCGGCGCAGCAGGAGCCACACGCTGAGCATGTCGGCGTGGAAGTGGTCCACGCCGACCACCAGCTCCCCGCCGCACAGGGCGAGGAACAGGCCGGGCACCGCGCCGGGCCGGCAGCGCTCGGCCATCAGCGCCTCGAGCGCGCCGGGCACCGGGACGTCCTGCGTGGTGGGGCCCACGGTGACGCTCACGGCGTCCGGCGCGTAGGCCTGCTGCCGGTCCCCGCGGGCGACGCTGCGCAGCGCGTCCGCCCCGGCGATCACCGCGCGCACGGCCTCCGCCACGTCGGACGCAACAGCACCGGACGCTGCACCGGACGCTGCACCGGACGCTGCATCGGACGGCACGGGCAGGGTGCCGCCGATCCACGTGGAGCGTCCGGACGCCGCGGCGGCGGCCAGGTGGTTGCGCTGGTTGAAGGTGAGCGGTGCGCCCGTGCCGCCCGGCTCACCGCGCCAGTCGACGCGCAGTTCGGTGAACGGTCCGGTCAGGGCGACGTGGTCGAGGTAGGTGACGTGCATCGTTACCGTGCGCTCTCCACGGCCGCCTCGGCGAGTACCTCGCGCAGGGTGGCCACGTAGGTGCGCACGGACTCCCGGGCGGTGGGGTTGTCCGGCGCCTGGCAGGAGAGCCCGAGGCCGGCGTCGTTGCGGGAGATCCACAGGTTGGCGTTGGCGGTGCGGCCGACGCCGGTGAACAGGCGCACGTCCGCGTCGGCGGGCTCGTCGAACCAGCCGAGGTCGAGGTAGGTCACCATCTGCGGGCTGCCCATCACCGACGCGTCGACCTGCCCGGTGCCGATCAGGTGCCCCAGCGAGGCGTGCACCGGCTCGTCGAGGGCCTCCTTCATGCGCGCCTGCGCGGCCGCGGCGTCCGGCAGGACGGCAGCCACACCACCGGCAGCTACGGGGAAGGACAGCGGCGTGAAGTTGCAGAACCAGCCCTGCGAGTGGGCGTAGGTCCGCCCGCGCGTGGCCGCGACGACCACCGTCGCGTAGCGGTCCTGCCCGGTCAGCCGTGCGTGCGCGACCCCGAGCGCGGCGTAGAGCACGGTGCTGAAGCTGACCTGGTGGGCCCGCGCGAGGTCGCGCAGCCGGGCGGTGGTGTCCCGGTCGGCCAGGATCCCATCGGACGCCCACCCGACCGCCGGCTGCGGTACCCCGTCGACGACGCCGGTGGGCAGCGGGAACCCGGGGACCCGTCCGTCGGTGAGGGCGAACATGTCGCGCCACGCGCGCACGCCGGGGGAGTCGTCGTGCACGGTCGCGGCGCGGGCGTACTCGTCGCGCACGTAGTCCAAAAAGCTCGGGGTGGTATCCGGCGTGGCCCCGTCGTAGCGTTCGATGAGCTCCAGGATGCCCGTCATCTGCGAGAGCCCGTCGCCGGAGGCGTGGTCCAGGGCGAACAGCAGGTCGAAGGACGCCGCGTCCTCCCGCGCCACCGTGGCCACCACCAGCGCCGGGACGTGGTCGAAGACCGCGGTGGACGCCAGCAGCTCGGTGATCGCGTCGGTGGGCACGCCGGGGACGTCGGTGGCGACGAGGTCGACCGCCGCGGCGGGCAGCGTCCTGCGTTCGATCGGTTCCTGCGGTGCGTCGCCGGCGACGGACAACCCCGAACGCAGCCCCTCGTGCGCGGCGACGAAGGCGTTGACCGCCCGCGTCATGCGCACCGCGTCCGGCACGCCGGGCAGCGTGGCCACCGAACAGGTGTAGGCGTGGTGCGTGCGGCCCTGCCCGCGTGCCGCGAGCACGCCGCGCACGTGGTCGGACTGCAGGAACGACGCCGGCGTCGGGTCGTCCTGCGCCGTGGTCGCCTCGTCCTTCATGGCCGCGGACGGCAGCCACGTGGTGACGGTGCCCTCCGGCACCCAGTCGCGCGCGTCGATGATCCTCATTCGTGCGACTATAGGACACCGCGCCAGGCGGTACCGGGTGATACCACGAGCGTGGTATCGCAGTGTCCACGACAGGGGGATGTGGGCGGGTGCGGGATCGACGAACATGGTGGACACGACATCGGGCAGCAGCCCGCCCCGCCCGAGAACCCGCCCCCCACAGGAGGACCACCATGACCACCCCCACCACACGCCGCACGAGGATGCGCCGCCACACCGCCTGGATCACCGCGACCCTCATGTCCGCCGGCCTCGTGCTCGGCGCCTGCTCCACCGAGGACGCCTCCACCAGCGCCTCGGGCAGTTCCTCTGCCACCGCGAACACGTCCGTGAGCACGGCGAGCAGCTCCACCGACGCCTCGAGCACCGACGCCGACTCCACCTCCGGCACCATCTCGGACACCGCCACCGCCGCCGAGGCCTTCCTCGACACCCTGTCCGACGAGGAGCGCGAGACCGTGCTCTACGACTACGACGACGAGACCAAGACCACCTCCTGGTCCAACTTCCCGGTCACCTTCGTCGACCGTGCCGGACTCAACCTCACCGACCTCACCGAGGAACAGCAGACCGCCGCACTGGCCGTGCTGGAGAACCTGCTCAGCGACGAGGCCTACGAGACCGTCTCCGGCATCATGGGCGGCGACGAGTACCTGCTCGAGAACAGCGACTCCACCGAGGACTCCCTCGGCCAGTACTACATCGCCTTCTTCGGCGACCCCTCCGACACCAGCGCCTTCGAGGTCCAGTTCGGCGGCCACCACCTGGGCATCAACGCCACCCTGGACGGCTCGACGGACTCGATCACCTTCGCCCCCACGCACCTCGGCGTGCAGCCGGCCGTGTACAAGGACGAGGACGGCAACGAGGTCCAGCCCTTCGACGGCATCTACACCGACGCCTTCGCCTTCTACGACAGCCTCACCGAGGAACAGCAGGAGACGCTGACCTCCGGCGACGTGAGCATGTGCGCCCCCGGCGACACCTGCGACTTCGAGTCCGGCGAAGGACTCACCGGCGCCGACCTCGCCGACGAGCAGAAGGAACTCCTGCTCGACCTGATCGCGAACTGGTCCGAGATGGCCGACGACGAGAGCAACGCCACCACCCGCGCCGAGATCGAGGCCACCCTCGACGACACGGTGATCGCCTGGTCCGGTGAGACGACCTACGACATGAGCACCGGCGACGGCATCTCGTTCTCGATCTCCGGCCCGAACGTCTACGTCGCCCTGGAGGCCCAGCAGGGTTCCGCCGGCGCCGACGTCGACGGGGTCAGCACCTCCGGCTGGGGCCACGTGCACACCATCTACCGCGACCCGTCCAACGACTACGCCGGCAGCGTGGAGCAGCAGGAGGCCAGCGGCATGAGCGGTGGCCCCGGCGGCGACATGGGCGACATGGATGACATGGGTGGCGAGCCGCCGAGCGGCGCGCCGGGCCAGTCGGACTCCAGCGACTCCAGCGACTCCAGCGACTCCAGCGACACTGACGCGGCCGACGCCGCGTAGTAGTCGCCGCCCCGCCCGGCGAACCCCCGCGTGCCGTGCCGGATCCGGTCGTTTCGTGCCGAGAAACGACCGGATCCGGCACGCGACCGTGGCTCGCCGGATGCGCTTCGTCGAACTGTGTTCCTACCGGCTCGTCGAAAGGCGCCGGGAGATCATCTGAGTGCCGCTCGACAGGAGGATTCCGGCCGCGATGATCGGAATGTACGCGGTCAGTATGCCGTCCCTGTTGTTGGCGACGTAGATGAATCCGGCGATGAAGGCGAGTGCGGACACTGCCAGGATCGTCATCACTACAGCGCTGGACAGACTGCGCGTCGCGGCGGTGGTCACAAAAGCAATCGCCCCCACCAGCACGCCCCAGATACCGATGACAAACGCCTGTGGGGAGCTGGACGCAAACGGAAGCCCGACGATCAGGCAGACAAAGCCAACCACGATGAAGGATAGTTCCACCGTGGGGGAGAGTTTCGCTTTTTTCACACCGGACTCCATGCGTAATCGATGCCTACCGCAGTTCGTTGAGGAAACTGCCGCAGACCGTGGTCATATGCGAATGGGGTGCATTGTTGCATACGACGTGGCCGCTGTCGCGGGCGAAGGCGGGGTAGTTACCCGCGCCAGCCGTTCAGGAGCTCGCCGGCGGTGTCGGCGAGCGCGGCCTGCAGCAGCGGCCCGAAGGAGATGCGTCCCACCCCGGCCCGCGCGGCGTCCGCGAGGCTCATCGCCCCGGGGATTGCCCCGTCCCGCGGGTGGGCGGTGACGTTGAGCGGCACGCTGACCTGGTCGAGGATCTGCGTGAGGACGTCCTGCGACGGGATCTTCACCGGGTAGAGCGAGTCCGCGCCGGCGTCCTGCATCAGGCGCAGGCGGGTGAGCGCGTCGTCGAGGAGTGCGGCGTCCTCACCATCCTTCGTGAAGGCGTCGGTGCGGCCGTTGATGACGAGGTGGACGTCCTCCGCGTCGGCGGCGGCGCGCACCGCGGCGATGTAGGCGGCGTGCTCCTCGGGGCTGCGGTAGCGGTCCTCGGTGTGGACGGTGTCCTCGATGTTCACGCCGACGGCGCCGGCGTCCAGCACGTTGCGGACGAGTTCGGCGGGCTGCAGGCCGAGGCCGGACTCCACGTCGACGGACACCGGGACGTCGACGGCGCCGGTGATGCGCGCGACGGCCTGGAAGTAGAGGTCGACGGGGGTGTTCTCCCCGTCGTCGTAGCCGAGGGAGTCGGCCACGGGGTGGGAGCCGACGGTCAGTCCGGTGAAGCCGGCGTCCTCGGCGAGGCGGGCGCTCCAGGCGTCCCAGACGGTGGGGAGGACGACGGGGGCGTCGTCGTGGTGGAGGTCGAGGAGGCGGGTGGCCTTCCGGGCGAGTTCTGCGGTGGTGTTCGACATGACGCCACGCTACGCCGATGGTGGGCCGGTACGGCGCTCCAGCTCGGTGACCCTCGCGCGAAACGCCTGCGCGGCGCGGGACGCCGGGGCGTGCAGCGCCGCCGCGACGTCCTGCCGGACGGCGTCCGTCCGCACGTTCTGCCGGACGCTCCACTCCCGCTTCGTGCGTTCGGAGCGGCGGTGGTTGCGGATCGCCACGACCCCGATACCGATGCCGATCAGGACAGGCACCCACACCTTGGAGTACTCCGCGAGGATCCCGATCCACCACGGTGCGTCCCAGCTCGGCAGGCTCGGCAGGGTGATGTCCGGCCACGGGATCGATGGCAGCTTGATGTCCGGCCACGGGATGGACGGGAGGGTGATGTCCCAGTCCGGCAGGAACTGCGACACCCACCGCCAGAGCCGGCGTAGCAGCCCCACCACCAGGGGGCCGAGCACGATGACGCCGAGCGCCCAGCCACCCTTACCCACCCCGGCGAGCAGCGGGTACGCCCAGCGTTTCACCCGGGAGCGGTCCATGGCGTCCTGTCGTTTCGCCGCGCGCGACCCGGCCGGGGCGTCGAGCTGGACGACGGTGTCGCGGGAGCGGAGGGTGACGGTGCGCACCCAGGAGTCCGCCCAGTTCGACTCGATCTCCAGCATAGGTTTGAGGACGGTCTCCTGGTGCCCGTATTCGCCGGGCGCCGGGCGCTTGTCCGGGTCGGCGACGGTCTTCTCCGAGATATCGATCTTGGTGTTGTTCAGGGACTTTCGACGCGCGACGACCACGCCGTCGACCCGCACGAGAAGCCGGGGAGAGTCCGAGGTGCTCTTGCCCTGCGGGAAGTGCGGGTCTAGGGCGCGAAGCTGAGTCTCCGGGCCGGTGGATACCTCGATGCGCCCCAGTGAGGGGTGGGTGATGCGCCAGGTTTCTACAGTCATTGGGCACTGACTGTATCGCGGACGGTGACGCCCTTCAGGGTCACACCAACCCCGCGTCGCGTGCCGGATTCGGTCCTCCCGCGCCAGGGATCGACCGGATCCTGTACGCGACGCGGGGTCGCCGCTCGCGCCGGACGCGCCGGACGCGCCGTGCTACCGGAAGTTGCCGGCGTGCAGCGCGTCGGCGAGCGGGGCGAGCTCCGGGACGTCGGAGGCGGCGTCCAGCGCGTCCTCCAGCGTGCGGTCGTGGGTGGGGCGGGCGGCGTTGAGCAGGTCGCGTCCGTCGTCGGTGAGTTCGGTGTAGATGCCGCGGCGGTCGTCGTCGCAGAGGATGCGACGCAGGAGTCCGCGGCTCTCCAGGCGGCTGACCAGGCGTGTCGTGGCGCTGGGGGAGAGGGCGGCGGCGCGGGCGAGCTGGGCCATGCGCATGTGCCAGCCGTCCTGCCGGTCGAGGGAGTCCATGACGGCGAACTCGACGACGGACAGGTCGTGGCCGTCCTTCAGCGCGCGTTCCAGGGAGGTGTCGATCGCGCTGTGCAGGGCCGCGAGGGTGCGCCAGCCGCGGGTGCGGACCTCGACGGCGTCGTCGGAGATGCTCATGGACCCCACTATAGCCGACTTGCGCGCATATACCGCGTGTGCAACTATCTAGAACATTGCGCGTGCAACTAATGCACGCACAACTACTGCAGACGCAACAACATGAAAGGACCCCGCCATGCCCGCAGCCCTCTACGCGCTGGCCCTCGGAGGATTCGGCATCGGCCTCACCGAATTCGTGATCATGGGCCTGCTGCCCGAGGTCGCCGCCGACTTCGGCGTCACCGACACCACCGCCGGATACCTGATCTCCGGCTACGCACTCTCCGTCGCCGTCGGCGGCATCATCCTCACCGTGGCCCTGCGCCGCATGGAACGCCGCACCGCCCTGCTCGGCCTGATCGTCCTGTTCATCGTGGGCAACATGATGTCCGCCCTCGCCCCGACCTACGGCCTCATGCTGGCAGGACGCGTCGTCGCCGCATTGTGCCACGGTGCCTTCTTCGGCATCGGCGCCGTCGTCGCCGCCGACCTGGTCACCCCGGCCCGCCGCGCCGGCGCGATCTCGATGATGTTCGCCGGCCTCACCGTCGCCAACGTCGCCGGCGTGCCCCTGGGCACCTTCATCGGCCAGGCCTTCGGCTGGCGCGCCACGTTCTGGGCCATCACCGCCGTCGGCCTCGTCGCCTTCGCCGCGATCGCCGCGCTGGTGCCGGCGTCGCCTGCGCCGTCCGCAGCGTCTTCTGTGTCCGCTGCGTCCGGAGGCGGTTCCGTGCGCGGGGAATTCGCGATCTTCCGTTCCGGCCAGGTCTGGCTGTCGATGGCGGTCACGGTGCTGGGCTACGGCGGCATGTTCGGCGCCTTCACCTACATCGCCTTCACCCTCACCGAGGTCTCCGGGTTCTCCCCGGCGACGGTGCCGTGGCTGCTCGTCCTCTTCGGGGTCGGCCTGTTCGTCGGCAACCTCGCGGGAGGACGCGCCGCCGACCGCAACCTCGGCGCGACCCTCGCCGTCCTGCTCGGCGTGCTCACGGTGATCCTCGTGGGCTTCGCGCTCACCGCCACCAGCCAGGTCGCCACCGTCGTCGCGCTGGTGCTGATGGGCGGGGTCGGGTTCGCCACCGTGCCCGGCCTGCAGATGCGCATCATGAACCACGCGTCGGACGCCCCGACGTTGGCGTCCGGGGCGAACATCGCCGCCTTCAACGTCGGCAACGCCGTCGGCGCATGGCTCTCGGGCCTGGCCCTGGCCGCCGGCCTGGGCTACACCTCGCCGCTGTGGGTCGGCGCGGCCGTCACGGCGGCGGGCCTGGCCCTGTTCGTCGCGGCGTCCCGCGCCCGTGGCGGCGAGTTCGCACGGACGCCGGGCGGTGCCGCTGCGACCGACGCCACTGTTCCCGCCGACCCCGCACACGTCTAACCCATCTCAAGGAGAACACCATGATCCCCACCGTCACCCTCAACGACGGCACCGCCATGCCTCAGCTCGGCTTCGGCGTCTTCCAGGTGCCCGACGACGGCGCGCACCGCGCCGTCGCCACCGCCCTGGAGACCGGCTACCGCAGCATCGACACCGCCGCGGTCTACGGCAACGAGGCCGGCGTCGGACGCGCCGTCGCAGCGTCCGGCGTCCCCCGCGAGGAACTCTTCGTCACCACGAAGCTCTGGCTCGACGGCCTGTCGCGCGACGGCGTGCGTCCCGCACTGGAGGCCAGCCTCGAACGACTCGGCCTGGACCAGGTCGACCTGTTCCTCATCCACTGGCCCGCACCGGCCACCGACGACTACCTGGCGGCCTGGGAGGGCATGCGGGAGGTGCGCGACGCCGGGCTCACCCGCTCGGTCGGGGTCTCGAACTTCCTGCCCGAGCACCTGCGGCGACTGGTCGAACGGGATGACTCCAGCGGGACGGTGCCCTCGGTCAACCAGGTCGAGCTGCACCCCGCGCTGCAGAACCGCGACACCGTCGCCGCCGACGCGGCCCACGGCATCGTCACCGAGGCGTGGAGTCCGCTCGGGCAGGGCGCGGCGCTCGCCGACCCCGTCGTCACCGACATCGCCGCCGCCCACGGTGCCACCGCCGCGCAGGTCGTCCTGGCGTGGCACCTGCAGCAGGGGCGCGTGGTGATCCCCAAGTCCGTCACCCCGGCCCGTATCGCGGAGAACCTCGCGGCCACCGACGTCCACCTCACGGCGTCCGACCTCGCCCGCATCGACGCCCTGGACCGGGGCATGCGCACCGGGCCACACCCGGCCGAGTTCAACGGATAACAGGTATCGTTTCGGAGACATCACTATGGTGTAGCCATGACTACAGAATCTGGCACCGTCGACCAACCCCTCGATCTGCTGATCGTGGGTGCGGGCCTCTCCGGTATCGACCTCGCCCACCACGTCGCCCAGAACTTCCCCCACTGGTCGTGGGAGATCCACGACACCCACGACGACCTCGGCGGAACCTGGCACACCTTCACCTACCCGGGCATCCGCTCCGACTCCGACATGGCCACCTTCGGGTTCCCGTTCCGCCCCTGGCCGCACAAGGGAACGCTGGGGCAGGGCGCGGACATCAAGGAGTACATCCGCGACGTCGCCCGCGACTGCGGCGCCCTGGAACGGCTGCACACCGGATCCTGGATCAGGGACGCGGACTGGCGGACCGACCTGAACCTCTACGCCGTCACCGCCGTCACCGCCGGGGGTACAGAGGGAACGGAAGGGGAGCGCACGATCTACACGCGCCGGGTCCACTACGCCTCCGGCTACTACTCCCACGACAAGGGGTTCCGGCCCGACTTCCCCGGCGAGGAGGACTTCACCGGGCAGATCATCCACCCGCAGGAGTGGCCGGAGGACCTCACCGTCGAGGGGTCGAGGATCGTGGTCATCGGCTCCGGCGCCACCGCGATCACCCTGGTCCCGGCGCTGGAGAAGGCCGGGGCGGACGTCACCATGCTGCAGCGCAGCCCCAGCTACGTCGCACCGCTGCCGGACGTCGACGTCATCAGCGGCATCTGGAGCAGACTGCTGCCCGCCGGGCCCGCCCACCGGGCCGCGCGACTCAACCACGCCGTCCGTGACATGGCACAGTACGTCCTCGCCCAGCGGGCCCCGTGGCTGTTCCGGAACGCGCTGCGGCTGATGCAACGCCCGTACCTGTCCGGGGACCAGATCGACGAGCACTTCACCCCCCGGTACAACCCGTGGGACCAGCGGGTCTGCAAGGCGCCCAACGGCGACATCTTCTCCGCGCTGAAGCGCAACGCCCACGTCGTCACCGACACCATCGACCATGTCACCGCCGACGGTGTCCGCCTGGACTCGGGCAGGGAGCTGGCCGCCGACGTCATCGTCACCGCCACCGGCCTGGAGCTCGAGGCCTTCGGCGGTGGCACGCTGAGCGTCGACGGGCGGGAACTGGCGCTCGACGAACAGGTCTTCTACCGGGGGATCATGCTGGCCGGCCTGCCGAACTTCAGCTTCACCGTCGGCTACGTGAACGCCTCCTGGACGCTGCGTTCCGACATGGTGTCGCGCTACATGGTGAAGCTGTGGAAGACCGGGGAGGAGTACTACAGCCCGGAACTGCCGCCGGGGCGCAGCGACCGCCCGCTGCTCGACTTCGACGCGGGCTACGTCCGGCGCGGCGTGCACAGGTTCCCCACCCAGGGGGACGCCTCACCGTGGCGGTACACGCAGAACTACCTCACCGAACTGCCCGGCCTCGCCTTCGGTGACCAGCGTCGGGACATGGCCTTCGGTGACCGCTGCCTGTCGCGCGTGGGACGGTCCCGACCCGGTCCGGCGATCCAGACCGTCGAGGCCGACGGCCCGTTCGTGGCGACCGACCTCCGGGCGCTCCCTCCGACGGAGACGGTCACCGTGGGCGGCCGGACGGTGCGGTTGCGCCGAGGTGGGCCGGGCGCGCGGCAGGACGGCCGGGACGTGATCGTCATGATCCACGGCATCGGACGCTCCCTGGAGGACTGGGACGACCAGGCCGTCCTCGTCGGGGAGAACAGCCGCTACATCGCCCTCGACGTCCCCGGCTTCGGGTTCAGCGACCCTGCCGCACGCGTCACCCTCGCCGACACCGCCGAACTGCTCTGGAAGGTCCTCGACGACCTCGGGGAGACCCGGGTCAACCTGGTCGGGAACTCCCTGGGCGGGGCGCTGTCGATGGAGATGACCGCGCAACGTCCCGACCAGGTGTCGAGCGTCTCCCTGGCGGACCCGGTGGGCTTCGGCGACAGCACCACACCGCTGATCCGGTTGATCGCCGTACCCGGGCTGGGACGGTTCAACGCCGCGACCACCCGCCTGCGGGCGGTCTACCAGCCGGTCGAGCACGTCGTCCTGCGCCGTCCTGGTGCCGTCACCCGCCACCGTCTGGAGGTGCAGCGCCGGATCGCCCGCCACCCGCACCGCTCCGCGACATTCCACTCCTTCGTCCGGCACCTGGGCTCCCCGCTGGGTGTCGCGGAGCGGTGGCGTCGCGACCTGCTCGCACGGTTCAGCGACGCCACGGCAGGGCGTATCCCGGTCATGCTGACCTGGGGCAGCAAGGACGCGATCCTGCCGTACCGCGACTTCCGGGCGGGGCTCGAGCAGATCGACGTGCAGGACGCCGTGGTCTTCGACGACTGCGGGCACATGCCCCAGCTGGAGTACCCGCAGGAGTTCGCCGAGCACTACCAGCGCTTCCTGTTCGGCGTGTGGGCGACCCACGGCGACGCCGACACGGGCGTGCGCGACAGGACGGGTAACTGATGATGACCAGGAAGAAGGACGCCGGTCCGCGCACCGTGCTGGTGACCGGGGCGGCCTCGGGCCTGGGTCTGGAGATCTCCCGGCAGTTCCTGGGCAAGGGCGACCGGGTGATCCTCACCGACCTCCACGAGGACGTTCCGTCCGAGGTCCGGTCGCTGGCGGGGGACTGGACGTACCGCCGGCTCGACGTGACCAGCGACGAAGACTGGCAGGCCGCGGCAGCTGACCTGGACTCGTTGGACATCCTCGTCAGCAACGCCGGCATCGCCGTCGGCGGACGGATCACCGAGACCACGGTGGACACCTGGCAGAAGGCCCTGGACATCAACCTCCTCGGCTCGGTGCGCGGACTCCGGTCCTTCGTCCCGAAACTCGCGACCGGCGGACGCATCGTGCTCACGGCGTCCGCGGCCGGCCTCGTCCACGCCCCGGCGATGTCGACGTACAACGCCACGAAGGCCGCGGTGGTGGCGCTCGGGGAGACACTGGACGCCGAACTGAGGCACCGGGGGATCAGCACCACGGTGATCTGCCCGCAGTTCTTCAGGTCAGGTCTCGCCGATTCGCTCGTCGGGGACGACGACGCGATGGACGCCGTGGCCCGCGTCCTCCTCGGCCGGACCTGGCTGACCTCCGAGATCGTCGCGCGCCGGGCGGTGAAGGGTGTCGAGGCCCGCCGGACCGTGGTGACCCCGGACGGGGTGGCGACCCTCTCGTGGTACTCCAAGCGGTTCACCCGGATCCCGTACCTGCTCCTGCTGCGCGCCGCCGGGTGGGGTGTCGCCCGGAAGGCCGGGCGGTAACCGGGGGCACATCTCAGGGTCTTCCCGGAGGTGCCGGCCGGTCCCATGCCCTACGCTCTAAGGGGTAACGACAGGGAGAGCCGTTCTCCCCGCACCGTGAGAGAGGACAAGACCCAGTGGCAACCGCAACCGCACACTCGGCAGCCCGCGCAGAGGGCCTGACCAAGACCTACGGGGCGGGCGACACCCGCGTCACCGCCCTCGACGACGTCAGCGTGGACTTCACCGCAGGCGAGTTCACCGCCATCATGGGGCCGTCCGGCTCCGGCAAGTCCACGCTGATGCACTGCATGGCCGGCCTGGACAGCCCCACCTCCGGCTCCGCCTTCCTCGGCGACACGGACATCTCCGGTCTCGGCGACAAGGCCCTGACCAGGTTGCGCCGCGACCGGCTGGGGTTCATCTTCCAGTCCTTCAACCTGGTCCCCACCCTCACGGCCGCGGAGAACATCACCCTGCCGATCGACATCGCCGGGGACAAGGTGGACAAGGAGTGGTTCGCCGAGATCACCTCGCGGCTGGGCCTGACCGACCGGCTGGGGCACCGCCCCTCCGAGCTCTCCGGCGGCCAGCAGCAGCGCGTCGCCTGCGCCCGCGCCCTGGTGGCGCGTCCGGAGATCATCGTCGGTGACGAGCCGACCGGCAACCTGGACTCCAACTCCTCGGCGGAGGTCCTCGACATCCTGCGTACCGCGGTGGACCGGGACGGCCAGACCGTGGTCATCGTCACCCACGACGCCAAGGCCGCCGCCTACGCCGACCGTGTCGTCTTCCTCGCCGACGGGCGCATCGTGCACGAGCTGCGCGACCCGGACGTGGAGCAGATCCTGGGCACCATGACCGGTATCGAGGGGTTGTAGGGGCCATGTCCTCCCGTTCCTCCTCAGCAACCACCATGCGCCGGGTCTCGCTGCGCAACCTCGCCGCCCACAAGGTCCGCCTCGTGCTCACGGTGCTGGCCGTGGTGCTGGGCACCGCGTTCATCGCCGGCTCGTTGATGTTCACCTCCTCGCTGCAGAAGACCTTCGACACCCTCACCGAGTCCACGACCCGCGGCATCGACGTGGTCGTGTCCGCCCCGCCGTCGGGGACGGCCCTGCCGCTGGACCTCGCCGACGGGCTGGAGGACGTCCCGGGCGTCGACCGGGTCACCGTCAGCGACGAGGTCACCGTGGTCGTCGCCACCGCCGGGGCGGACGGCACGCAGGAGACCCTGCAGACCGGCGGCGCGCCCGCCTTCGCCATGCCCTGGTACGCGCCGGACGCCGCCGTCGGCCCGGACACCGCCATCGTCGACGGCGAGGCACCGCAGGGCCCCGGCGAGGTCGTCGTCAACAGCACTGCCGCCGAGGAGCACGGTCTCAGCGTCGGTGAGGAACTCACCGTGGTCGACACCTCCGGTTCACACCCGGTGACCGTGTCGGGCATCTACGACATCGACATCGACGGCGGCGGGTTCCTCGGCCTGATGATGGACGAACCGGCGTTCGTCGACACCTTCACCGACGGCGCGACGACCGGCGGATTCTCGCTCGCCGCGGCGTCCGGCACCGGTGCGGACGCCCTGGCCGACGAGGTCGGCGCATACCTCGCCGCCGAGCACCCGGAGCTGGGCGACGTCGAGGTGAAGACCGGCGAACAGGTCGCCGCTGACCAGGCCGCCGAGATCGACCAGGCGCTCAGCTTCGTCAACTACTTCCTCATCGCCTTCGGTCTGATCGCCCTGGTGGTGGGCACGTTCATCATCGCCAACACCTTCTCGATGATCGTCGCGCAGCGCATGCGCGAGTTCGCGCTGCTGCGCTCCCTCGGTGTGGCCTCCGGCCAGCTGACCGTCTCGGTGGTCTTCGAGGCGGTGGTGGTCGGCATCGTCGGTTCCTTGCTCGGCGTGCTCGCCGGGGTGGGGCTGACGCAGGCGATCTACGCGGTCATCGGCGCCACCGGTGCCGGCCTGCCGAACACCGGTGTGCAGGTCACGGTGGGTTCGGTGGTGCTGCCGCTGATCCTCGGCATGCTGGTCACGGTGGTCTCCGCCTGGGCCCCGGCCCGACGCGCGGGCTCGGTGCGTCCGGTCGAGGCGATGCGCTCCGGCGACCAGTCGTCCAGCTCGCCGTTGCGCGGGCGCACGGTCACCGGGGCCGTCGTGCTGGCCGTCGGCGTGGTCGCCGCGGTGGTCGGCGTCCTGCTGGACGGGGCGTCCACCGGCCCGCGCGCCTCGCTCGTCGGCGTCGGCGCGTTGGCGGTGATCCTGGGCACGTTCCTGGTGTCCCCGGCGCTGTCGGTGCCGGTGGTGCGCGGCATCGGCGCGGTCGTCGGTGCACCGTTCGGCCAGGTCGGACGCCTGGCGGCGACGAACTCGGGACGTAACCCGCGCCGCACGGCGACGACCGCGTTCGCCCTCACCCTGGGCGTGGCGCTGGTCGCCTGCATCGGCATGCTCGGCGCGTCGATGAAGGCCTCGATCAGCGGCTTCATCGGCGACTCGGTGACCTCGGACTACGTGCTCGCCGGGCCGTCCAACGGCGCCTTCCCCGTCCCGCAGTCCGCGCTCGACGCGGTCCGGGACGTCGACGGTGTGGCGGACGCCGCCGGGTTCGGCTTCCTGCCGGTCACCGTCGGCGGCTACAGCGGCGGCACCGGCGTCATCGACGGTGACCCCACGGTCTCCGGCGGACTCGTCGGCACCGCCGGCGACGTGACGTTGGACGCCCCGGGCGTCGTCGCCGACGAGGACGTCGCCGCGTCCGAGGGGTGGGACGTCGGTGACGTCCTGCCGCTGACCGTCCGCATGCCGGACGGCCCCGAACGCGAGGTCGGCGAGGTCACGCTGCAGGGCACCTACGAACCCAACGAGCTCTTCGGCGCACACCTGGTGTCCTGGTCGGCGTTGGAGCCGGTGGCCTCCCAGCTCGGGGCCGGGGCCTCGCCGAACCTCTACGCCGTCTTCGTCGACGGCGACGGCTCGGTCAGCACCGACACCCTGCGCGACCGGCTTGAGGACGCCACCGCCGACCAGATCGTGGTCCAGGTGATGACGCCCGAGGAGTACGCCGGGCAGCAGGCCGTGCTCGTCGACCAGATGCTCAACGTGCTCTACGCGCTGCTGGCGCTCGCGGTGGTGGTGGCGGTGCTCGGCATCATCAACACCCTCGCGCTCAACGTCATCGAGCGGCGCCAGGAGATCGGCATGCTGCGCGCGGTCGGCACCCTGCGCGGCCAGGTGCGGCGCATGATCACCCTCGAGGCCGTGCAGATCTCGCTCTACGGCGCACTGCTCGGCGTGGTCGT
Source organism: Corynebacterium sp. AOP36-E1-14 (assembly GCF_052377495.1). Lineage (NCBI taxonomy): Bacteria > Bacillati > Actinomycetota > Actinomycetes > Mycobacteriales > Corynebacteriaceae > Corynebacterium > Corynebacterium sp. AOP36-E1-14. Next base: position 44,353 of record NZ_JBQSWV010000015.1, on the reverse strand, counting down.
CGGACTGGGCCTGGGCTGGGCGTTCCTCCAGGTGCTCGCCGCCGAGGGGCTCAGTGAGACCGCGGTGCCGTGGGGCCAGGTCGTGGGCATGGTCGTCGCCTCGGGCGTGGTCGGGGTGGTGGCCGCGGCGTGGCCGGCGGTGAAGGCGTCGCGGGTGCGGCCGCTGGAGGCGATCGCCGACTGACCGGTTCTGAGGGGTTGGTGGAATACTCGCCGGAGGTGGCAGGTTAAGGATCAGTTCCTGAAACAGTTCTACCGCCGAGCGGTACGAGGAGTACGCCACCGTGAAAGACCGCACCGCGCCGAGCGCACCGCCGCCACCGAAGGCGGGACCGCCGAACCGTCGCTTCTGGGCGGCGGTCACCGTCCTGACCCTCGGTGGCCTGCTCTTCGGCTACGACACCGGCGTGATCAACGGCGCGCTGCCGTCTATGACCGCCGACCTGGGCCTGGAGGAACGCTTCGAGGGGATCGTCACCTCCGCCCTGCAGTTCGGTGCGATCTTCGGCGCCATCTTCGGCGGGCGCGTCGCCGACCGCGTCGGACGCCACCGCACCATCGCCGTGGTCGCGGTGGTCTTCATCCTCGGCTCCCTGGGCTCGGTCCTCGCGCCGACCTGGGTGGTGCTGATGCTGTGCCGCATCGTGCTGGGCGTGGCCGTGGGCTCCGCCTCCGGCATCATCCCGATCTACCTCGCCGAACTCGCGCCGACCCACCTGCGCGGCAGGGTGGTGAACCAGAACGAGTTCATGGTGGTCTTCGGCCAGTTCCTCGCCTTCAGCTTCAACGCGTTGATCGCCCGTGCCGGTGGTGCCGAGGAGGGCGGCACGTGGCGCTGGATGCTGGCGGTGTGTCTCGTCCCGGCCATCGCCCTGTGGGTCGGCATGACCATCGTCCCGGAGTCCCCGCGCTGGCTCGCCGGCCACGGGCGCATCGAGGAGATGCTCGACGCCCTGCGCACCATCCGGGAGAAGGTCTACGGCTCCCCGGACTACGAGACCTCGCGCTACAGCGACAACTCCCCGAAGCCGGACAGTGACGAGATCACCCACCCGGTCGCCGGCGACGTCGAGGGCGTGCGCTCGCTCGCCGACCACGACGCCGGTGCGTCCTCCCGCCGGTTCCGCGACCTCTTCGCCGAACCGTGGATCAGGCGCGTGATGCTCATCGGCTTCGGCATGGCGGTGATCAACCAGATCTCCGGCATCAACGTGATCCAGTACTACGGCGTGACGATCCTCACCCAGGCCGGGTTCGAGGGCAACACCGCCTTCACCGTGAACCTGCTGATCGGTGTGGCCGGGGTGGTCGGCATGCTGCTGTCGATGTTCCTGAACACGCGCGTACGCCGGCGGCGCATGCTGATGAGCGGGCTGACCGGCACGGTGATCACGCTGACGCTCATGGCGCTGGTCTCGATGGTGGTGCCGGACGACGTGGAGGCGAAGAAGTGGGTCATCCTCGCCGCGATCGTCGCCTTCGTGGGCATCATGCAGTGTGCCGTGGGCGCGATGACATGGCTGTTCATGTCGGAGATCTTCCCGATGCGTGTGCGCGGCGAGGCGATGGGCCTGGCCGCGGGCGTGCAGTGGTCGGTGAACTTCTGCGTGGCCCTGTTCTTCCCCTACCTCATGGACGCCATCGGTTTCGGCCCGACGGTGTTCATCTTCGTCGGCCTGCAGCTCGTCGCCCTGGTGTGGGTGTACCGGGTGGTGCCTGAGACCAAGGACAAGACACTGGAGACCATCGAGCAGGAATTCCGGGACTCCGTGGGCCAGTAGTGCCGCGAAAGAATGTATAGCCCGCTGTTCTATCTGTGGTACGGGGGACTAGAGTTTCACAGGTCCCACAACTGAACCGATGACGCCTGCGGCCGACGTTCCGACGAAACGACGCTGCCGCGCCGTCCGTGAAAGCGAGCCAACGACATGGCCGACGACAACAACGCCTCGACCACGACCCAGAACAGGACCCAGAAAAGCGCACGTTCCCCGATCCGGGAGCTGACGCTGCGTGCGGTCATCCTCGGTGGTCTGATCACCCTGGTGTTCACCGCCGCGAACGTCTACCTGGGCCTGAAGGTCGGGCTGACCTTCGCCACCTCCATCCCGGCCGCGGTGATCTCCATGGCGGTGCTGCGGCGGATGCAGAACCACAGCATCACCGAGAACAACATCGTGCAGACCATCGCCTCTGCCGCCGGCACGCTCTCGGCGATCATCTTCGTGCTCCCCGGCCTGATCATGATCGGCTGGTGGACGGGCTTCCCCTACTGGACGACGATGCTGGTCTGCCTCATCGGCGGTGTGCTGGGCGTGATGTACTCCATCCCGCTGCGTCGTGCACTGGTCACCGGCTCCGACCTGCCCTTTCCCGAGGGTGTGGCGGCGGCCGAGGTGCTCAAGGTGGGGGAGGACGACCCCCACGGCCACGGTGATGACGCTCAGGGCGAAGCCGAGGGCGACGATGCCGACGACAACGCAGACAACCGTGACGGCCTGCGCGCCATCGTCGTCGGCGCGCTCGCGTCGGCGGGCATGTCCCTGCTCTCCGCGCTGAAGGTCGGTGCGTCCGAGGTCGCCGGGACCTTCCGCATCGGTGCGGGCGGCACGATGGCCGGCGGCAGCCTGTCGCTGGCGCTGATCGGCGTGGGCCACCTCGTGGGCCCCACGGTGGGTATCGCGATGATCGTCGGCCTGGTGATCTCCTTCGGCGTGCTGCTGCCGGTGTTCACCAGCGGGGACGTCCCCGTGGTCGCTGACATCTCCGAGGTCGTCTCCGACACCTTCGCCAGCGACGTGCGTTTCGTCGGCGCCGGTGCGATGGCCATCGCCGCGGTCTGGACCCTGGTGAAGATCATCGGCCCGGTCATCCGCGGCATCACCGCCTCGTTGGCGGCCTCGCGCGCCCGGAAGCAGGGCGAGGAGGTCGCCCTGGCGGAGCGCGACATCCCGGTGAAGGTCCTCGTGGTCACCGTCCTGGCGCTGATGCTGCCGATCGGCTGGCTGCTGTGGTCTTTCCTGAGCGGCACCGGCGTGAGCCACCACACCGGCCCGCTGATCACCCTGAGCATCCTGTTCGTGCTGGTCCTGGGCCTGGTCATCGCCGCGGTGTGCGGTTACATGGCCGGTCTGATCGGTTCGTCCAACAGTCCGATCTCCGGGGTCGGCGTGATCGTGGTGCTGCTCGCGGCGCTGCTGATCAAGCTGGTCACCGGCAACGACGACGGCGGCAACCCCACCGCGCTGGTGGCCTACACGCTGTTCACGGCCACGGTGGTCTTCGGTGTCGCCACGATCTCGAACGACAACCTCCAGGACCTCAAGACCGGTCAGCTCGTCGGCGCGACGCCGTGGAAGCAGCAGACAGCCCTGATCATCGGCGTGGTCTTCGGGTCCCTGATCATTCCGCCGGTGATGGGTCTGATGGCCACGGCCTTCGGTTTCGCCGGCACCCCGGGTGCGGGTCCGGACGCCCTGGCGGCCCCGCAGGCCGGCCTGCTGTCCTCGGTCGCCGAGGGCATCTTCGGTGACTCGCTGGACTGGGGCCTGATCGGCCTGGGTGCGTTGATCGGCATCGGCGTGATCATCGTCGACGAGGTGCTCACCCGCACCTCCGGCAAGCGTTTCAGCCTGCCGCCGCTGGCCGTCGGCATGGGCATGTACCTGCCGGTCAGCCTCACCCTGATCATCCCGATCGGTGCGTTCATCGGCTGGTTCTACAACCGCTGGGCGGATGGACGCTCCAACGCCGAGTCGGCGAAGCGCCTGGGTGTGCTGGGTGCCACGGGCCTGATCGTGGGCGAGAGCCTCTTCGGTGTGCTCAACGCCGGCATCATCGCCGCCTCCGGCGACTCCGACGCCCTGGCGATCATGCCGGCGGGCTGGGAGGGCGCCTCCCACTGGGTCGGCGTGCTGCTGTTCGTGGGCATCGTCGTGGGCCTGTACCGGTGGGTGTGCTCGCGCGCCGCACGGGACCACGCTCAGAAGTAGTTGACGTGTCAACTATGGTATCGTCGTGCGGGTAGGCAACCCCGAAAGAACCCAAGGAGCACAACCATGACCAGCATCGGCATCATCGCAGGTTCCAGCCGTCCCGGCGCCTTCAACCCCCAGGTCGTCGCCTGGGTCAAGGAGCAGCTCGACGCCGCCGACGTGGACAGCACCGTGGTCAACTTCGCCGACTACGACCTCCCCGTCCTCGACGAGGAGATCCCCGGTGGCGCACACAAGTACGCTAACGAGCACACCAAGGCCTGGGGTGCGGCCCTGGAGCCCTTCGACGGCTACATCGTGGTGACCCCCGAGTACAACCACTGCGTGCCCGGTCCGCTGAAGAACGCCATCGACTTCGTGGGCTCCGAGTTCGCCCACAAGCCCGTCGCCTTCGTCTCCTACGGGGCCGACAAGGGTGTGCGCGCCGTCGAGGCGTGGCGCTCCGTCTTCGCGAACTTCAAGGCGGCCACCGTACGCGACACCGCCTCCTTCTCCATCTTCACCGACGCCACCGACGGGGAGTTCACCCCGCAGGAGACCTCCACCGCCCCGTTCGCCGGCCTGCTGCGCGACCTCCTGGCCTGGGCCGAGGGCTTCGCCGTGGTGCGAGACCGCCTCTCGGCGAAGTGACCGGACGGGTCACGTACCGCAGCTGACGGCCTGGCGCAGGCCTCCTCCACCGCGTTGGCGTAGTAGGACCGGCCGGCGTCGCGGCGGCGCAGTTGATCGCCTACTGCGCGGCCGGGACGATGCCCCTGACGTAGCCGTAGGGCACCACGAGAATGAACTTGTGAACGGGTTCGATGGTTTCCACGATGCGGTCAGCTGACTGTCGAAGGCCTGCCCGTTGGTGCCGGAACCGATCACCACGTATTTGCCGAGCGCGCCCGCCGACGCCATCGCCGCGATCGGGTCCTCCTCGCCGCCAGCGCGGCGGCACCCACCGGTAGGATGCTTCTGTCAGTGCGAGACACACGAGCATGGACACCGTGCCTCCGAGCGTGGAAGTTCAGGTCGCGGGCGACTGGTAGTCTGTGATCCCTGGCTTGTGCGCCGTCGTGTGTACGGATCGACCCGCGCCCCGCTGGTCAGAGGATCGCACCACCCCGACGGTTCGCCGATGATGCACCGGGAGGGCAATTACCGTGACGGATGTTCAGCCGTTACTCGACCAACTGGCCAACACATTGCGTCGGTCGATCGCCATCGACGATCCAGAGGGACGGTTGATCGCCTCAAGCCGTCATTTCGGTGACGAGGACGGGCCACGGGTCAATGTGGTGCTGACCCGTGACATGGACCGACGGGTCCACAAGTACCTCCATTCGTTCGGGATACGGACCGCGACAGGCAGGATCATGATTCCGGAGAACCGGGAACTCGGCCTGCGTGCGCGGTGCTGCTACCCCTTGCGATGGCAGGGCAAGCTCGGTGGTTTCCTGTGGTTGATCGGTCCGGACGTGAACGACGGTGACGTCCGGCCGTATGTTGAACGAATCGCCGGGATCCTCGGCCAACGTCCCTCGCCAGCTGGCGAACACGCCGAACGTTCGCGTCTGGCGGCGCAACTGTTGGACCCCCACCAGGACATCGGGGAGGCCCTGCGGGGACTACGCGACCACGGGGTCGGAGCTGAGCGCACGGCGACCAAGATCATCACCGTGCTGTTGCCTGAGGGGATCGAGGCTCCTCCTACCGCCAGTTCGCCGGTATTGGGCGCGTGGAACGGGCCGGACCGTCATGTGATCGTCATCGACCGTGCAGACGGCGCGGTGGTGTTGCTGAACATGCCGGACGGAGTCGCGACCGACACGACCCTCCTCGCCGTCCGTCTGCAAGAGGAACTGGCCGAATATGCCCCGAAGGTCGGGGTGAGTGAAACGGGGCTCCTCGCTGAGGCGCGGAAACTCCACCGCCACAGCGAACTTGCCGCTCACGCCGGCACGGTGGTCGGCACCTGCGGGCCGGTCACGGACTGGGAAACGTTCTACCCGTACAACCTGATCCTTGACGCCGCCAGCGACCGCCACCATGCTTTGCTCGTTCCGGATGCGGTCACACCTCTGCTTGACCCGTCGCAAGGCGTGCTCAGGACCACTGCCGAGACCTACCTAGACTGCGGCGGAGACCGGGGCATGACCTCTGCGGCCCTGTTCATCCACCGCAGCACTCTCTACTACCGCCTGAATCAGATCGGTAAGTTGACCGGGCTCGACCTCAGCACGGGGCATGACCGCCTCATCATGCACGTAGCGCTCAAGGTTGAACGTCTGCTTGATGCCGTGGACCAGCGCATTCCACAGGATGAGGAACGGAGAGGCTGAACTTCCTCTCCAGCGCGGATGACCCGGTGGGCAGGGCACCCCAGGATGGATCTCACGAGCGAGATACCCTCGCCGTCCGAACATCGAGAGTCAGGGGCACGCCATGACAGAAACCACCGCATCCTCCCAGTCCGCCGGCCTCGAGCTCGGCAAGGACATCCTGTACCTCACCAAACAGGACGTCCTCGACCTGGGCATCAATCGCCGGGAGATCCTCGACATCACCAGCGACACCTTGGTCGAACACGGGAACCACCGCTACGAGATGCCGGCGAAGATCGGCGTGCACCCGTACCCGGAGGTCTTCTACCACGCGATGCCGGCCTACGTGCCCGAGATGAACGCCGTGGGATGCAAGTGGATCGAGTGCTACCCGAACAACCCGCAGAAGTTCGGCCTTCCGCAGACGACCGGACTGATGGTGATCAACGACGTCGAATCGGGTGTTCCGTTGGCGATCATGGACTCGACGTGGGTCACGGCGATGCGCACGCCTGCAGTCACGGTCCTGTCGGCAGCCACCCTGCACCCGGGGGCCGAGACCTTCGGGATGTTCGGCTGCGGGGTGCAGGGCAAGGAGCACATCCGTTTCGCTGCCGAGGCGATGCCTGACCTGAAGAAGGTCTTCGTCTACGACAACCGCGAGTCCGCAGCAGACGCCCTGATCGCGGAGCTGCAGGGAGAGGTTTCCTTCACCCTGGTCAAGGGAGAATCGCCTGAGGCGGTCGCCAAGAGCTGCGAGGTGCTCAGTTCGGCCACCGTGATCCTCAAGGAGCCGATGTCCGTCGTCAAGCGGGGTTGGGTCGGGGCAGGGCAGACGATCCTGCCCTGCGACCTGAACACCTTCTGGGATCCGGACATCGCACGCCTGGCGGACAAGTACATCGTCGACAGCATCGAAGAACATGAGCTGTTCAATCAGATGGGGTACTTCCCGGATGGACTGCCCTCCATCACCTCGGAGACGGGTGAGGTCCTCGCCGGTGTGAAGCCGGGTAGGGAGAACTCCGACCAGCTCATCGTCAACAGCAATATCGGTATGGCGGTATGCGACGTGACCGTTGGGCGTGCGATCTACGACCGCGCCCTGAGCACCTCCGTGGGAACACGACTCGAGCTGTAGCGCGACCTGCGGATTGTGTTAGGGGTGCACGGTCGGCCCACACCCCGCGCGGTAGGCTTCGGGACATGCAGCGCACCGACCTCGCCCGCCTTATCGACCACACCCTGCTCAAGCCGGAAGCCACACCCGCCGACGTCGCCGCCCTCGCGCACGAGGCGGGGGAGCTGGGCACGTACGCAATCTGCGTCTCGCCGTCCCAGCTGCCGGTCGCCACGCCGGACGGCGTGCGCGTGGCCACGGTGGTCGGCTTCCCGTCCGGTGCGGTGAAGGCCGAGGTCAAGGCCACCGAGGCGGCACGCGCGGTCGCCGACGGTGCCGACGAGGTCGACATGGTCGTCAACCTCGCCCTGCTCAAGGAGGGGCGCGACGAGGAGCTGGCCCACGAGATCGCCGTGGTGCGCGCCGCGGTGCCCGCACCGGGCGTGCTCAAGGTCATCATCGAGTCGGCGGCCCTGACCGACGGGGAGGTCCTGACCGCCTGCCGCTGCGCGGAGGACGCCGGGGCCGACTTCGTGAAGACGTCCACCGGCTTCCACCCGGCGGGTGGGGCGAGCGTGCACGCCGTGGAACTGATGCACGGGGCCGTCGGGGGACGCCTCGGCATCAAGGCGTCCGGCGGGATCCGCACCCGCGACGCCGCCGAGGCGATGGTCGCCGCCGGCGCCACGCGCCTGGGCCTGTCGTCCTCCGCGGCGGTGCTCGGCGCCTGTTGAGGGCATGCTTCCTGGCAGGTCAGGTACATAATCGCCTACACTGTCGGGGTGCAACTTCTTCGCCTCGTGGGTAGGTACGCCCGTCAGTACCCGGGGCTGTTGGTGGCAGTCCTCCTTCTTCAGATCGTCTCCACCTTCGCGACGCTCTACCTCCCCCGTCTCAACGCCGACATCATCGACCAGGGTGTGTCCCGTGGCGACATCGGCTACATCTGGTCCACCGGCGGCATCATGGTCGCCGTGGCATTCGTGCAGGTCATCACCGCCGTCGCGGCGACCTGGTGCGCCGCGCGTCTGGCGATGTCCGTCGGACGCGACGTCCGGCGCGACGTCTACCGCAGCGTGGACCGCTTCAGCGCCCAGGACATGGGCACCTTCGGGGTGCCCACGCTGATCACCCGCGGCACGAACGACGTGCAGCAGGTGCAGATGGTCTTCGTGATGTTCCTGAGCTTCATGGTCACCATGCCGATCATGTGCATCGGCGGCATCGTCATGGCGCTGCGCGAGGACGCCGGCCTGTCGTGGCTGGTGTGGGTCTCCGTCGCCGTGCTGCTGGTCGTCGTGGGCACGATGGTCGCCCGTCTGGTGCCGCTGTTCGGCTCGATGCAGGACCGCATCGACGCCATCAACGGCGTGATGCGTGAGCAGATCACCGGCATCCGGGTGATCCGCGCCTTCGTCCGTGAGAAGTTCGAGACCAGGCGTTTCGAGGACGCCAACCAGGCCGTCGCCTGGGTCTCCGAGCGCGTGGGACGCGTGTTCGTCCTGATGGGCCCGGTGATCATGGTCGTGCTGCACGGTGCGACGGCGGCGGTGCTGTGGTTCGGCGGCCACCGCGTGGCAGACGGGGCGATCGAGGTCGGCTCGCTGACCGCGTTCATGCAGTACCTGCTGCAGATCCTCGTGGCGGTGATGATGGGCTCGTTCATGGCGATGATGCTGCCGCGCGCGATCGTGTGCGCCGGACGCATCCAGGACGTCCTCGGCCACGAACCGTCCATCACCGAGCCGGAGGCCGATCCGTCGGTGGAGACCGTGTCGCCGACGCAGGTGCGCGGCGAGCTGGAGTTCCGCGACGTGTCCTTCACCTACCCGGGCGCGGACAAGCCGGTGCTCACCGACGTGAGCTTCACGGTGCGCCCCGGGCAGACCACCGCGGTGATCGGGGCGACCGGCTCCGGCAAGTCCACGCTGGTCAACCTCATCCCGCGCCTGTTCGCGCCGACGTCCGGCGACGTGCTCATCGACGGGGTGCCCGTCGCGGCGATGCCGCGTAAGGACCTCGCCCGCGCCGTCGGCCTGGTGCCGCAGAAGGCGTTCCTGTTCTCCGGGACGGTGGCTTCCAACCTGCGTTTCGGACGCACCGACGCCACCGACGACGAACTGTGGGACGCGCTGCGCGTCGCGCAGGCCGACGGTTTCGTGCGCAGCCGCGGTGACGGCGAGGCCGCAGGCCTGGCGTCCCCGGTGGCGCAGGGCGGCACGGACGTCTCCGGCGGCCAGCGCCAGCGCCTGTGCATCGCCCGCGCGCTCGTCGCCGCGCCGAAGGTGTACGTCTTCGACGACTCCTTCTCCGCCCTGGACGTGCGCACCGACGCCGCGCTGCGCGCCGCACTGCACCCCGGGACCAGGGACGCGGCGGTGGTCACCGTCGCACAGCGGGTGTCCACGGTGCGTGACGCCGACCAGATCCTGGTGCTGGACAAGGGGCGCATCGTCGCCCGCGGGACGCACGACGACCTGCTGGCGTCCAGCGACACCTACCGCGAGATCGTCGAGTCGCAGATGGAGGCACAGCGATGAGTGACACCGAAGTGACTGACCGGGGCGCGGAGTCCGCGCCGCGGTCGGCGAAGGCCTTTTGGCCCTCGGCGCTGCGCATGGTGGCGCTGATGGCGCCCCGCAAGATCGCGCTGACGTGGGTCTTCGTCCTGCTCGTGGTGTGCGTGGTGCTGACCGTCTACGCGCCGAAGGTCCTCGGCGACGCCGTCGACGTGATCTACGACGGCGTGCTCGCCACCTGGAACGGTGAGCCCGGTGCCGGCATCGACTTCGGCGAACTCGGCCGGCTCATCGGCATCGTGCTGGGCATGTACGTGGTGGCCTCCGTGTTCAACTGGGCGCAGGGGTTCATCCTCAACAAGATCGTCGTCGCGGTGATCGTGGAGCTGCGCACCGACGTGGAACGCAAGGTCCACCGCCTGCCGCTGAGCTTCTACGACTCGCGGCAGAAGGGCGACCTGCTCTCGCGCACCACCAACGACGTCGACAACGTCCAGCAGGCCCTCCAGCAGGCGCTGAGCCAGTTCGCCTACTCCGGCATGATGATCATCGGCGTGACCGTGATGATGTTCCGGGTGTCCTGGCAGCTCGCGATCGTCGCGCTGCTGGCCCTGCCGCTGACCGCCATCGTCGTCGGCATCGTCGGCACCCGGGCGCAGAAGCAGTACGGCGCGCAGTGGGCCGGCACCGGCAAGGTCAACGGGCATGTCGAGGAGGCCTTCACCGGCCACGAACTGGTCGTGGCCTACGGTCGGCAGGACGAGATGTCGGTGACCTACGACGAGCGCAACGAGGAGCTCTACCAGGCCAGCGCGAAGGCGCAGTTCCTGTCCGGCATGATGATGCCGCTGATGCAGTTCCTCAACTACCTCAGCTACGTGGTCATCGCCGTGTTCGGCGGCCTGCGCGTAGCGAACGGGCAGATGAGCCTGGGTGCGGCGACGGCGTTCATCCAGTACTCCCGCGAGTTCAACCAGCCCCTCGGCGAGCTCGCCGGGATGATGACGATGGTGCAGTCCGGTGTGGCCTCCGCCGAGCGCGTCTTCGAGCTGCTCGACGCCGAGGAGCAGGACGCCGACCCGTCCGCCACGGCCTCGCCGCAGGCCGTGCGCGGCCGCGTGGAGTTCCGCGACGTCTCCTTCGGGTACTCGCCGTCCACCCCGCTGATCGAGCACCTGAACCTGGACGTGGAACCCGGACAGACCGTGGCGATCGTCGGGCCCACCGGTGCCGGCAAGACCACGATGGTGAACCTGATCATGCGGTTCTACGAGGTCACCGGCGGTGCGATCTACGTCGACGGTGTCGACTCGCGCGCCATGGGGCGCGCCGAGCTGCGCTCGCGCACCGGCATGGTCCTGCAGGACGCCGTCCTGTTCGACGGCACCATCCTGGAGAACATCCGTTACGGCCGGCTCGACGCCACCGACGAGGAGGTCAGGGACGCGGCGAAGGCCGCCTACGTCGACCGCTTCGTCCACGCCCTGCCGGACGGCTACGACACCGTCATCGACCAGGACGGCGGATCGGTCTCGGCAGGTGAGCGCCAGCTGATCACCATCGCGCGCGCCTTCCTCGCGGAACCGGAGATCCTGATCCTGGACGAGGCCACCTCGTCGGTGGACACCCGTACCGAGGTGCTGGTGCAGAAGGCGATGAACGCGATCCGCGCCCGGCGGACGTCCTTCGTGATCGCCCACCGGCTGTCCACCATCCGCGACGCCGACCGCATCCTGGTGATGGTCGACGGCACGATCGTGGAGCAGGGGTCCCACGACGAACTCCTGGCCGCCGACGGCTCCTACGCGGAGCTCTACCGCAGCCAGTTCGCCGCCGGCGGCGCGGTGTAGGTGCGCGGGGTCTGGCCGGCCCCGCCGTGCGTCCGACTACGCTGAATCCCATGGCCTACGAGATCAGCGACTCCGTCACCATCCACGCGACCCCCGCGGAGGTCTTCGACCTCGTCAGCGACGTCACGCGCACGGGGGAGTGGAGCGCCCAGTGCCACCGCGCACAGTGGGACTCCGACGCACGGGGCGACGGCGCGACGTTCACCGGGCACAACCGCACCGCGGAGAGGGAGTGGTCGACAATCTCCGAGGTCGTCTCCGCACGTCCGGGCCAGGAGTTCTCCTGGCGGGTGACCTCCAGCGGCACGCGGTGGGGGTTCCGCATGGAGCCGGTGAACCGGCGGGAGGATGCCACGGTGCTCACCGAGTACACCGCCTTCACCGCCGACGGCGAGCGGTACTTCCGGCAGAAGTTCGGCGACGACGCCGCCGCGCAGGAGGCTGACCGGAAGGACGCCGCCACCTACGGCATCACCGAGACCCTCCAGAACATCAAGGGGATCCTCGAGGGGTGAGGTGCTGTTGACCGGAGTGGGGAGTCTCTTCGACCTGGCGGGGACAGCTACCCTCCGGAGGGTGCAAAAGATGATGCCACCGCCTCCACCGCGCAGGAGCGTCGATCAGATCCTGGTGGACGCGAGCATGGTCGCGTTCTCGGAGACCGGATCGCAGAAGAACTCCGTGACAACCCAGTCCCCTTCACCCGGGTAACTGCTCTCATCGCAGGTATCGAGATCGTTTCGTTGCCCACGGTGGACCTTCCCCGCATGTGACGCTATGCTCGGTACCATGCGGAAGTAGAACCCCTGAATCGTCCTGTGCCCGAGGCGGCCGACCGCCCGGCGGGACACCTCATCATCTCCACTCAGGGAGTTCCCCCATGTCTACTATTCCCACGCCCGGCTCCATGTCCGGCTCCGCGTCACAGTCCCCGCTGCAGATCGACGGCCTCTCCGTTCAGATCGCCGGGACCCGGGTCCTCACCGACGTGTCCTTCGTCGTCCCGCCCGGTCAGCGCGCCGGCCTGATCGGCGAGAACGGCTCGGGCAAGTCCACCCTGCTGCACGCCGTCCACGGTTCGCTGCCGGAGGCGGCGACCACCGCCGGTGCGGTGGACGTCGGCTCGTCGCGGGTGGGCCTGCTCCACCAGCAGGCACCGTTCGCCGACGACGAGACCGTCGCCGGCGCGTTGGAGTCCGCCGTCGCCGCCGAGCGGCGCGCCGCGTCCGACCTGGAGCGCGCCGCCGACCCCTACGACGCCGGGGCCTACGCCGAGGCGTTGGACCGCGCCGAGCGTCGCGACGTGTGGGGCACGGACGCGCGCATGTCCGCGACGCTCGCGGGCCTCGGCCTTGCCGCGGTGCCGCCGGAGCGTCCTGCCGGGGAGTTGTCCGGCGGCCAGCGGGCGCGCCTGTCGTTGGCGTGGCTGCTGCTCAACCGCCCGGACGTGCTGCTGCTCGACGAGCCCACCAACCACCTCGACGACGCGGCGACGGAGTACCTGGTCAGCGTGCTGAACGCGTGGAAGGGGCCGGTGCTGTTCGCCAGCCACGATCGCGCGTTCCTCGACCTCGCGGCGTCCTGCGTGGTGGACCTGGACCCCGCGCCGACGCAGGTCGGCGCGCAGGGCGGCGTGACCCGCTACACCGGCAACTACACCGACTACCTCGCCGCGCGCCGGGACGTCCGGCAGCGCTGGGAGCGGCAGTACCGCGACGAGCAGGCGGAGCTGAAACGCCTGCGTGCCGGGGTGCGCGACAACCACCAGGTCGGGCACACCAACCGCGACATCCAGGTGGAGAACAAGATCACGAAGAAGTTCTACGGCGACCGCAATGCGAAGGTCGTGTCGCGCCGGGTGAACGACTCGCGCTCGCGGCTCGAGAAACTCGAGGAGTCGCAGGTCCGCAAGTCGCCGGCGGAGCTGACGTTCGCCGGACTCACCGCCGCAGGACGCGACGACACCGCAGGACGCACGGGGCCGGTGCTCGTCGCCGCCGGCGTCGAGGTCGCCGGGCGGCTGCCGCGCACCAGCGTCACCGTGAACGGTGACGAGAAACTCCTGGTCACCGGACCGAACGGCTCGGGCAAATCGACCCTGCTGGAGGTGCTGGCGGGCACATTGGCCCCCTCGGCGGGCACGGTCGGCGGTGTGGGTTCCGGTGCAGGTTCGGGCGTGAGCGTGGGGCACCTGACCCAGGAGGTCGTCCTGCCGGACCCGGCGGGACGCGGCCCGGGCCGCACGGTGGAGCGCGCCTACCGCGACGCCGTCGGTGACGAACTTGCGGACGCCGTGCCGCTGGCGACGTTCGGGCTGATCCACCCGCGCGACGAGTCGCGGCCGTTGGCTGAGCTGAGTCTCGGCCAGCAACGACGCGTCTCCCTGGCGGTACTGCTCGCCGACCCGCCGGACGTGCTGCTGCTCGACGAGCCCGACAACCATCTGTCGTTGTCCCTGGTCACCGCGTTGGAGGAGGCGATCCCCGCCTACCCGGGTGCGGTCGTGGTCGCCTCGCACGACCGGTGGCTGCGCCGACGGTGGGCAGGGGAGCGCCTGGAACTGTAGGCGCTGTGCCGTGACCCGGGGCAGCCCGCACTACTGACGCGCTCCCGGCTGCGCCATTCCTGTGGTGCCTTCGGCTCAGCCGGAGCGGAACGTTCCGGCCTTCCAGACTGATCGGTCTACTTTGATTCAGGTGCCTTCCAGCACCACTGACGTAGACCGAGAGGACCCACCGAACATGACTCCCGCACGCGGGCTACCTGCCCCCACCGGCAGGAACTTCAGGAGGGGACGGGCGTTGGCCGCAGTCCTCGTCGCCGTCTCCCTGGCGGTGACCTCCTGCTCCAGCACCGAGGACACGCTCAACGACGCCGGCGGGGAGGACGCACTCACCGCCGCCGACGAGTACCACGAGGCGGAGGACCCCACGGCCGTGCCCGCTGCGGTGACGAAGCGTCCTGACACGTTCGTCACCACGATCAACAAGCCCGGCGGGGTCTTCCTCCCCGGTTTCTACGACAACGGCTGGGACGGCAATGCCGTCGCCCCGATCTTCGCCGGACTCGTCGCGCAACAGGAGGACGGTTCCTACGTCCCCGACCTCGCCGAGTCCTGGGACGTGTCCGACGACGACCTGACCTACACCTTCCACCTGCGCGACGGCCTGACGTTCAGCGACGGCACGCCGCTGACCGCGGACGACGTGAAGTTCACCCTCACCCTCTTCAACGACCCGGCCTTCGACGGCGGCATCGACTTCAGCAAATTCGGCATCGTCGGCGGTGACGACTACAAGAACGGCGACGCCGACGAGATCAGCGGGATCCGGGTGCTCGACGACCGGACGGTGGAGATCGAGACCGAGACGGTCAGCCCCCTGGCACTGTCGACGCTGGGTGGTGCCGTCCTCCCGGAGCACTACTACGGCAAGGACTACCGGAAAGGCCAACTCGACTATCTCCGCGACCTCTACGCGGAGCCGGTCGGCGCCGGGCCCTACACACTGGACCGGCACGTGGTCGGCCAGGAGGTCAGGTACCTGGCCAACGAGCACTACTACGGCGGATCGCCCGCCGTGGAACACGTGATCTTCAAGATCATCGACTCCGACAACCGGCTCGCGGCCTTCGAGAACGGCGACATCGACCACAGCGGCTTCGGCACCGGACCCGAGACCCTCCAGGCCCTGCAGGACCTCCGGTTCGCCGACACGAGCTCGCGGACCGTGGGCGACATCGGGCAGATCTGGATCAACAACCGCAACCCCAAGTTCGCCGACACCCGGGTACGTCAGGCCCTGCACCACGGGCTCGACCGCGACCAGATCGTCCAGGCCAAGTACAAGGGGGAGGGAGGCGTGGCCGACATCTACGCCGCCCCCACCCAGTGGTCCTTCGACGACGAAGGTGTGACCACCTACGGCTTCGACCCCGGACGGGCCGGCGAGCTCCTCGACGACGCCGGGTGGACCGAGGGTGCCGACGGTGTGCGTGAGAAGGACGGCGAGCGCCTGAGCCTGAACTACATCACCACCGACCCGGACGACCCGGTGATCCCGATCGCCACCGAGAACTACCGTGACATCGGCATCGACTTCACCCCGGAGGTCCTTGACTCGAACACCGCGTTCGCCCGCTTCAACGACCTCGACTACGAGGCGGTCTCCTTTCGCACCGACTCCCTGTCCGACCCCGACGACGCGGTCTCGGAGTTCGGGACGGACGACCCGAAGGTGAACGTCACCGGCTACGACAACGCCCGCGTCCGTGAACTGGTCAAGGACGGTCAGTCCACCCTCGACGAGGACGAACGGCAGAAGATCTACTCCGAGCTCTACAAGGAACTCAGCCAGGACCCGCCGACGATCCTCGTGGACTACCGCCGGTCGATCACCGCCTGGAACAACCACATCGACGGCACCGGCGACTTCCGGACCGGGGCGGGGGACTCCTCCATCGCCCTGGCGAAGCTCACCCCGAAGGAGGACTGAGCGCCGTGCGCCCCACCCCACGGACCGGCCACGGCGGTGAACGATGAACCACAGGAGCTACCTCGGCTACACGGCGAAACGGGTGGCGGTCGCCCTGGTGATGATCCTCGCGGTCAGTGCCCTGGTCTTCTTCCTCTTCGCGGTGATGCCGGGAGACTACTTCTCGTCCAACCGCACCCTGACGCCTGAGCGCATCGCGGAGCTCCGCTCCCGCTACGGCCTCGACAAGGGGGTCGTGGAGCGGTACTGGATCTGGCTGGGCAACGCCGTGCGCGGCGACTTCGGCCACTCCCTGCAGTACAACCAGCCGGTGACGGAGACCATCGCCCCGTTCCTTCGGAACTCCTTCCTGGTGGCGGCGGTGTCGATGGTGCTGACCTGGACGATCGCGGTGGTTGCCGGTGTTCTCGCGGCGACCCGCCAGTACTCCTGGTTCGACAAGTTCGTCACCGCGATGCTCTTCGCCTCGCTGTCGATCCCCGCCTTCTTCCTTGGTCTGGTCCTGATCAAGGTCCTGTCCCTGGACCTCGGCCTGCTGCCTACCGGCGGCATGTACGACACCGGCAGCAACGCCACGGGCCTGGCCGCCGTGATCGAGGTCGCCCACCACATGGTGCTTCCGGTGCTGATCCTCACCTTCCTGTCCGCAGGCTCCCTGACCAGGTACTTCAGGACGGGGATGCTGGAGGTCCTGCGGGCGGACTACATCCGGACCGCACGTGCCAAGGGGCTCGGGGAGAAGGCGGTGGTGATGCGCCACGGTCTGCGCAACGCGCTGCTGCCGGCGATCACCCTGCTGGCCTTCGAGCTGCCGGGGCTGTTCTCCGGCGCGATCATCATCGAGCAGGTCATGAACTGGCCGGGCATCGGGCGCATGCAGCTGGAGGCAGTCCAGGTCCGTGACTACCCGGTGCTGATGACCGTCACCGTCCTGTTGGCGGCCTTGACGATCCTGGCCAACCTCGTCGCCGACCTCCTCTACACCGCCGCCGACCCGCGGATCCGTCTCGTGGAGCAGGCGCGTCGTCCCGCGCGCCGTGATGCGCGCCGGGCCGTCCGCCGGGGTGCGGTGGTGACGTCATGACCGCCACGCTCACCGAGGCCCAGGCCGGATCGCCGCGGCGCCGTCACAGCCTGTGGCGCGAGGCGCTCCTCAGTCTCCGGGGCAACCGGGTGGCCGTCATCAGCGCCCTGGTGCTGCTCCTGATGGTGCTCGTCAGCTTCGTCGGGCCGCTGGCCTCGCCGTACACCGGTGACGAGATCAACCTGCGTATCGCCAACCACCCGCCGGCGACAGACCACTGGCTGGGAACGGACAAGTACGGGCGAGACGTCCTGACCCGGCTGATGCTGGCCGGGCGGATCTCGCTGACGGTGGGACTGGCCTCGATGGCCCTGTCCCTGGTGCTCGGGACGTTCCTCGGCCTGGTCGCCGGCTACTTCGGTGGGTGGGTGGACGCGGTGGTGATGAGGGTCGTGGACCTGCTCATGTCCATCCCCGGGCTGCCGTTGCTCATCGTGCTGGCGGCGATCCTCTCCGAGTTCAAGATTGCCCCGGAATCCCGCCTGTACCTGGTGATGCTGATGTTGAGTCTCATCGGCTGGCCGGCCCTGGCACGGCTCATCCGTGGCCAGGTGCTGACTCTCAGGGAGCAGATGTTCATGCGTGCCACCGACGTCCTCGGCCTGGGGCTGAGGTCGAAGATCCTCCGGCACCTGCTGCCGAACGTCCTGCCGGTGCTGATCGTCGTGGCGACCCTGGGTACGGCGTCGTCGATCATCAGCGAGTCCTCGCTGAGCTTCCTCGGACTCGGTGTGATGGAGCCGCACGCCTCGTGGGGGAACATGATCAACTCCGCGAACAACCTCGTCGACTTCCGCAACCACTGGTGGCTGTGAGTCCCGCCCGGTGTGGCGGTGCTGGTCACCGTCGCCTCGATCAACGTCCTGGGGGACCGTCTCCGCGACGCCCTGGACCCGAAGATGTAAGGAGAGAAGGTCATGGAGTTCACGGATCACGACGGGCAGGAACCCCTGCTCGTGGTGGAGGACCTGACCACCGTGTTCGCGCTGCCGGACGGAGGGGTGAGGACCGCGGTCGACGGCGTCGGCTTCACCGTCCGGCGTGGCGAGATCCGCGGTGTGGTCGGGGAGTCCGGGTCGGGCAAGAGCGTGACGGCGATGTCGTTGCTCCGGCTCGTCGACGAGCCCGGCCGGATCGTCGGCGGCGACGTGAGGTTCGACGGCACGGACGTCCTCACGTTGGACAGGTCGGGACTGCAACGCCTGCGGGGCAGCGGTATCGGCGTCATCTTCCAGGAACCGGGCAGCGCCCTGAACCCCGTCCTGACCGTCGGGGACCAGGTCACCGAGTCGTTGCGGGTCCACCGGGACATGTCCCGGCGGGAGGCGCACCGGGACGCGGTGGCCTGGCTCGACCGCGTCGGGCTGCGGGAACCGGAGGCGTTGATGTCCCGTTACCCGCACGAGTTGTCCGGCGGCATGCTGCAGCGGGTGATGATCGCGATGGCCTTGTGCGCGGGCCCGAAGCTGCTGATCGCGGACGAGCCGTCCACCGCGCTGGACGTGACGACCCAGGCACAGATCCTGGACCTTCTGCTCGACCTGCGCGATGAACTTGGTCTGGCGATCCTGTTCATCACCCATGACCTGGGTGTGGTCGCCCGGATCGCCGACACGGTGACGGTGATGTACGGCGGACGGGTGATGGAGCAGACGGACGTCCTCACCTTGTTCGACAACCCGTCGCACCCCTACACCCGGGCGTTGCTCGCGACGTCGCCGGTCATCGGCCGGACCGTCCGACGGCTCCCGACCATCCCGGAGGACGTCCGGCGCTTCGCCGCCGGGGACGACGGGCGGACGCGGGAGGACGTCGCGTGAGGGCGCAGGACGTGCCGTTGCTGCAGGTGGACGGGCTCGTGAAGCACTTCGGCACGACGCGTGCGGTGGACGGCGTCGACCTCGTCGTCCGGCGAGGCGAGACCGTCGGGCTGGTGGGTGAGTCGGGCAGCGGCAAGACGACGCTCGGCCAGGCCGTCCTGCGGATGACCTCGCCGACGGCGGGGCGTGTCCTGTTCGACGGCCGTGACCTGGCGACGTTCTCGCGGCGGCAGCTGCAGCGCGCCAGGCCGAGGATGCAGTACATCTTCCAGGACCCCTATGGTGCGCTGAACCCCCGGATGACCGTCGGTGACGCCGTCGGCGAACCGCTCCTGCAGCACCGCCTCGCCACCAGGTCCACCGTCGATGCCCTGGTGGCGGAGGTGCTGGGCATCTGCGGCATGCCGGCGGACGCAGCCCGGCGCTACCCGCACGAATTCTCCGGTGGCCAGCGGCAACGCGTCGTAATCGCACGCGCCATGGCGTTGGGTCCGGAACTGGTCGTCGCCGACGAACCCGTCTCCGCCCTGGACGTCTCGGTTCAGGCGCAGATCATCAACCTGTTCAGTGACCTGCGTGAACAGCGGGAGACGGCCTTCCTGTTCATCTCGCACGACCTCGGTGTGGTGTGGCACCTGTGTGACCGTGTGGTGGTCATGGAACGCGGCCGGGTGGTGGAGTCCGGGACCCGGGGCCAGATATTCACCGACGCCCGGCACCCCTACACCCGCGCGCTGATCGCGGCGGTGCCCGTGTCGGACCCGCGGGATCGCCGCCGACACGTCGTCGCCGACCTGCTCGGACGCGACCCGGAGCGCGGCATGACGGCGGGGCAGGACGCTCCGCGCGCGGAACTGCGGGACGTGGGTGACGGGCACCTGGTCGCCGTGTCTGACGAGGTCATGTCGGGCGGGGTCAGGGAACTCAGTCGATCGGCGGGAAGTTCGGCTCCGGGGCCCAGTCCGGCCGGGGCATCCAGAAGCGGGTCGGCTGCTGTGCCGCGATGAAGAAGCTGCCACCGATGACGTCGTTCTCGATGAGGATCTCGTCCTGCGTCTCGGCCATCACCTGGTAGTCCCCGGCGGTGATTCGCGAGCCGGCCTCCAGTGGTTCGGCGTCTGCCTCGGTGAACTCCTTCTGCAGGTCGGGATCGGTAAGCGCGGCGCTGGGGACGAACATGGTGTCCCGGTACTCGAGCCCGGTGGTCGCCTCGCCATCCTCCGTCCGCATCGGTTCCTCGAGGGTGAGCAGGCAGGCGAAGTCGGAGCCGACCTTGTCGTTGAGCTCGCTGTCGACGGAGCAGACCCCGCCGTCGGGAAGGGTGAACATGTACCCGCCACCGTCGACGGCGAAGCGTTCGGGATCCCCGGCGGACGGGTCGCCCGAAGGTTGCGAGGCGTCGGACGCTGATGCGGACGCGGGTGCCGATGTCGGCGGTTCCGTTGACGGAGCAGCGTCCCCCTCACTGCTGCATCCGCTCAGGGCGGCGATGGTGCCGAGTGCGATCACGCCGGTGATGGTCGTCGACGTTCTCATCGGGACCGTCCTTTCGTTCGGAGGCGGGAAACGTGTTCCTCATGAAAACTTAGTCTGGTCGAGACTACACGCCGTCCAGGTGCGGCCTGAGGAGCAACGGCGCTCCTCGAGTGTGCCGGGCGGTGCCCGCGTCCCGTGCCGGATTCGGCCGATCATCGGCACGAAAAGGCCGAATCCGGCACGGGACGCGGGGAACCCCTAACCCATCCCTGGCGCCGTCGCCGGCACGATGACCACGGTGAAGGCGATGGCGAAGACAATGAGGACGGCGATGCTGAGGACGGTGAACCGGAGCCGGTCGCGGATCACCCCGACGAACTCGCGGAGCACCGCGCTGGGGAAGTAGTACCAGGCGGTGGGCGCGCCGACGACGTGCGCGCGCATACCCAGCGTCCTCGTGAGGAGTGCGGCACGGAAGACGTGGTAGCTGCTGGTGGCGACGACTACCGGGGAGGACGGGTCGGAGAGCAGCTTCCGGGAGTAGCGGAGGTTCTCCTCGGTGGTGCGGGACTCGGTCTCCGCGGTCACCGTGGCGGGGTCGGCACCCTGCGCGACCAGGTAATCGCGCATCGCCTCGCCCTCGGGTCGCGGTTCATCGGGACCCTGTCCGCCACTGGGGATGAGCACCGGCTCGCCGTGGAACTGCTGCTGGACGGACAGTCCACGGTCCAGCCTGGCGGCGAGCAGCGGTGGGACGTTGCCGTCGATGAGACCGGACCCGAGGACGATGACGGCCTCTGGGGCGGTACGGATGCGTCGCCAGCGGTAGAGCAGGGAGGCTGCGAAGAAGGCGGCGAAGACGAAGCCGAAGTAGAACACCACCAGTACAACCGAGAGGTGTGTGGCGTACCGGAACATGTAGGCGGGGTCGGTACGAGGGGTCTCCGGTGGGGCCAGGATCCCCAGCGTCGTCGGGAGGAACAGCAGCCCGAGCCCGGCGAGCAGCGCCAGCGCATTGCCCAGGGAGCGGCTCTCCTTGCGCAGTACGGTGGCGCCGGAGTACAGCAGGAAGATCATCAGCAACGGATAGCCGACCACGTTGCCCAGGATGAACAGGGCCATTGTCGTGATGCCGACGACGATCAGTGGCCCCGGGTGTCCCTGGTTGGTCAGCAGCAGGCCCACCCCGATGGCGAGCAGGCCGAGACCCATGGTCACGTAGACCGGTGTCGCGAGGCGTCTGCCGTCGCGGATGAGGCCGATCATCCCGGCCGCCAGAACTACGGCCCCGAAGATGATGACGCCGGCCACGATCGCTGGCGCTATTGTCATCTGAACTCCTGCTGCGATGTCAGGGGGATTGGAATGCCCCGTAGTTTCTTCTGTTCATTGTCGGCCGTCACAATCCACCTGGTGGGAGCATTGCCAACGGCAGTCTATCGGAAGAATCCTCGATTCCGATGCCCCGGCTCGACCGGCGCTATCCTGTGCGATGTCGGCATTCACCCCAGGTTGGCCGATGCGCCCGATCTTTCATGTGGTGCGGTGGCGAAGGATATGTGAGGAGAAGGTGTGATGAATGCTGTTGGCGAGAATGACCGTGAACAAGTCAGCCCGAACGCGATAACGGGGCGGCGATGGTGGATCCTGTTGACGGTCAGCCTCGTTCTGCTCGTTGCGGTCTACTGGCTCGCCGTGTTGACGACTACCGGGCAGGAGCTGGAGAACGCTGCGTTGCGCGGGGCGGACCAGGCACCGGCCGCGGAATCGGATGGCGCATGGTCTGCGCTCGGTGACATCACGATATGGACCCTTGCAATAGCAACTGCGCTGGTCGGAATGATCGGGCTCCTTCGCCGTAAGGTGTTCCTGGCGGTGGTCGCGGTCTCGGTCATCGTGGGTGGGCAGATCGTGACCCAGGTGTTGAAACGATTCGTGCTGCCGCGGCCCGATCTGGTCGAGGTTTCCGGACACTACGCGCATAATTCCTTTCCCAGCGGGCACACCACGATCGCGATGACCGTGCTTGTCGCCCTGTTTCTCGTGGTTCCGTACCGGTGGCGAGGTGTGGCGATGTTCGTGGTCATGACGTGGGCGGTGGGTATCGGCGCATACACCACGACCGCGAAGTGGCATCGTTTCTCCGATACGTTCGGCGCGGATATGGTGGCCCTGATCTGCGGGGCCGTCGCCGCTCTGCTCCTGCTTCGCCGTGGGGCCGTCACCGTGAGTAGGTCACGTCCGAAGGTGAGGGTCGTCTATGTCGTCGCGATGGCCGTGGTGGGCGCCTTTTCTCTCGCTGTCGGTACGTTTATCGGTGTGGCGTCCGGAATTCAGGATCTGCGGGATCCTATTATCGAGTGGAATTTGTATCTCACCGCGAACAGTCTGGCGACCGGGTGCTCCGTACTCTCAGCCTTGGCGTATTGGGCCACGTGGCGCCGTCTCGACGTGCGTGCCTGACGTTGCCTCGGCGAGCTCACCGGTGAGCGCTCGGTGCGACCGTCCCGGTTTTCTCGGGCGCCCGGGGGCCGGACCCCCAGGTCGACGCGGTGTACATGGCCTGCTCCAGCGGCCCGCGGCGGAAGAAGTGCTTCCACACCGTGCAGAACACCACGGCCACGCCGAGGTAGCAGGCCAGCGGCACCAGGGACACGCCCGGTTCGTCCGCCACGTCCGGCAGCCAGTGGTTGATCCCGGCGGACACCAGCGCCTGGCCCACGTACACGGTGAAGGCGCAGGAGCCCAGGGCGACGAGGGGGAACAGCCACCGTCCCGCCAGGTCACCGAGCCACAGGCACAGGGTCACGACCACCAGGCTGATGCCGGTGTTCAGCAGCAGGTCCGGGGTGGAGCCGGAGTGCGCGCCGGCGACCAGCAGCTCACCCGGGGAGGAGGTGGTGCCCATGGACATGCCGTACATCCGCCAGGCGGCGAAGACGGAGATGTCGGAGGCCTCGGCGAGCTCGCGCAGGTCCATCCCCATGAGGTCCACGATCAGGGGTTGGACGTCGAAACGGGCGACCATCACCCAGGTGAACGCGGCCGAGCCGAGTGCGGCGACGAGCCCGGTGACCAGCCACACCACGCGCCTCGCCCTGTCCACACCCACGGTCATCACGCCCATGCCGAGCACGATGACGGGCAGCCAGGTGATCACCGGGTACATGCCGTCCAGCAGCAGCGCGCGCAGCGCGGTGGCGACGCCGTCCAGCGAGGTGAGGTGGTCGAGGCGGGGGACCACGGCGAGTTCGATCTCGCCGCCCTCGCTGCCGCCGCCTGCGGCGGGCAGGACGTCCCGCAGCCAGTACGACAGTTGCGGCAGGACGAGCATGCCGCCGGCGCCTAGGGCGAGCAGGGTGGTGCCGCGCAGCGTCACCAGTGCGGTGCAGATCAGGAAGGACGCACCGAGCGTGGCGAGCACGACGATCATGTTGGGTCCGGCGGACGCCAGCAGCACGCCGATGACCAGCAGGATCGCCCCGCGGATCGCGACGCGTCGGCGTACCTGCGAGGCGGGCACGCCGGACGCCAGGCCGTGGGAGGTCATCAGCGCCATGGACATGCCGGAGAGGAAGGCGAAGAGGATGGACGGCCACCCGGTGAACCACGTGGCCCAGGAGGCGGGGCCGAAGTGGTCGACGGTCATGCCGACGACGGCGACGGCGCGGGCGATGTCGAGCCCGAGGATGCGGTTCTGCTGTTTCTTCACGTTCTTCACGTCCTAGAGCATGCCGGAGCGTGTGCCCGGGGTCGTCAGTCCCGGGTATGACTTCGGCGGTATGACATCGGCGGTAGCCTTGTGTGTCATGAGCGACAACCCTGAGGCGCCCCGCAGCAACTGGTTCACCGGCGGCGCGGAGTACGCGTCCTTCCGTCCGTCCTACCCCACGCAGGTGTCGGGGTTCCTGGCGGAGCACACGCCGGGCACGGGTGTGGCGGTGGACGTGGGCTGCGGTACCGGGCAGCTGTCGGTGCAGTTGGCGGACTACTTTGACCGGGTGCTGGCGTTCGACCCCAGCGAGTCGCAGCTGGCGTCGGCCACGCATCACCCGAACATCGCCTACGGGGTGGCGTCGGCGGAGAAACTGCCGGTGGAGGACGGCTCGGCGGACCTGGTCACCGCGGCGCAGGCGGCGCACTGGTTCACGCTGCCGGACTTCTACGCCGAGGCCCGGCGTATCGGCCGGGAGGGCGCGTTGATCGCGCTGGTGAGTTACGGGGTGCTGCGGATCTCCGACGCGGACGTGCAGGAGCGGTTCGGACGGTTCTACTACGACGAGATCGGGCCGTACTGGGATCCGGAGCGTCGCTACGTCGACGAGGGGTACCGCACGATGCCATTCCCCTTCGAGGAGCTGGACGTCCCGGAGCTCAGCATCGACGCGGACCTGGACCGGGAGGCGTTCCTGGGGTACGTGGGCACGTGGTCGGCGGTGCGTAAGGCGGAGCGGCAGGGCCGCTCGGACCTGTTCCAGAACTTCGCCTCGGACCTGGTGGACATCTGGGGCGACAACGGTCGCCCGCGTCAGGTGTCGTGGCCGGTGGCGGTGCGCGCCGGGCGGTTGTGAGGCGCACGTCACGAAAAGGTTGACACGTCAACCACCTCCGTTATCGTGGACACGTCAATCACTTCTCCGACCGGTAGCGAGGTCCCCTCATGTCCACCGTCTCCACCGCTTCCACGAGCACCGTCAGCAACGTCGTCAGCAACATCGTCATCCTGCTCGCCCGCATCGCCCTGGGTGTGACCCTCTTCGCCCACGGCTGGCAGAAGTTCGTCACCAACGGCATCGACGCCACCGCCCAGGGCTTCGAGTCCATGGGTGTGCCCGCGGCGACCGCGGCGGCGGTCTTCGCCGCGGCCGTGGAGCTCGTCGGTGGTGTCCTGCTGATCATCGGCCTGCTCACGCCGCTGGTCGCCGTCCTCGTCGTCGCCGACATGGCCGGCGCGTTCTGGTACGCCCACAGTGACGCGGGCACCATCTTCGTCTCGGACGGCGGCTACGAGCTCGTGCTCGTGCTCGCCGCCGGCGCGGCGCTGGTCGGTGCGGTTGCGGGAGGACGCTACGGCGTCGACGGCCTGCTGCGCCGCCGTCGCGTCGCGAAGTGAGTAATGTGATTCAGCTCATATTATAAAAAAATAGTGGTAGCCATCACGCGGTGGAGGCGCTAGGTTGGTCGTGGCACGAGAACCAACCAGACGACCCCTGCATTGGGAGGCACCGCACCATGACCACCACAGCCACCGCCAGCAACGCCTACGCCGCCCCGGGTACCGAGGGCTCGCTCGTCTCCTTCAAGCCCCGGTACGAGAACTTCATCGGCGGCCAGTGGGTCGCCCCCGTCGACGGGCAGTACATCGAGAACATCAGCCCGGTCGACGGCAAGGTGTTCACCGAGGTCGCACGATCCCAGGCCGCCGACGTCGACAAGGCGGTGGACGCCGCCCACGCCGCGGCACCCGCCTGGGGCAGGACCAGTGTGCAGGACCGCTCCCGCGTCCTGCTCAAGATCGCCGACGTCATCGAGGAGAACCTCGAGATGCTCGCCGTCGCCGAGACCTGGGACAACGGCAAGTCCGTGCGTGAGACGCTCGCCGCGGACCTCCCGCTCGCTGTCGACCACTTCCGCTACTACGCCGGTGCGCTGCGTGCCCAGGAGGGCTCGCTCTCGCAGATCGACGAGAACACCGTGGCCTACCACTTCCACGAGCCGCTCGGCGTGGTCGGCCAGATCATCCCCTGGAACTTCCCGATCCTCATGGCCGCGTGGAAGATCTGTCCCGCCCTCGCCGCGGGCAACGCCATCGTGCTCAAGCCCGCCGAGCAGACCCCGGCGTCGATCCTGCTGGTCGCCGAGCTGATCTCCGACATCCTGCCGGACGGGGTGCTCAACATCGTCAACGGTCTCGGTGAGGAGGCTGGTGCGGCGCTGACGCAGAATGACCGCATCGCCAAGATCGCCTTCACCGGTTCCACCGAGGTCGGCAAGATCATCAACAAGGCCGTCGCCGACAAGCTCATCCCGGTGACCCTCGAGCTCGGCGGCAAGTCGCCGAACGTCTTCTTCGGCGACATCATGGACGCCGACGACTCCTTCCGGGAGAAGACCCTCGAGGGTCTGGCCATGTTCGCCCTGAACCAGGGTGAGGTGTGCACCTGCCCCTCACGTGCGCTGATCCAGGAGGACATCGCCGACGAGTTCCTCGACCTCGCCGTCGAGCGCGTCCGCTCGATCAAGGCCGGCAACCCGCTGGACCCTGCCACGATGATCGGCGCGCAGGCCTCGCTGGAGCAGATGGACAAGATCACCAGCTACCTGAAGTCCGGTCCCGAGGAGGGCGCGGAGGTCCTCATCGGCGGCGGTGTGCGCACCGTCGACGGCCTGGAGAACGGCCTGTACGTGGAGCCCACGATCCTCAAGGGAAACAACGCCATGCGCTGCTTCCAGGAGGAGATCTTCGGCCCGGTCCTCGCCGTGACCACCTTCAAGGACTTCGACGAGGCCATCCAGATCGCCAACGACACCGACTACGGTCTCGGTGCCGGCGTCTGGGCCCGCGACGGCCGCACCGCCTACCAGGCGGGCCGCGCCATCGAGTCCGGTCGCGTGTGGGTGAACAACTACCACTCCTACCCGGCGCACGCGGCGTTCGGCGGCTACAAGAAGTCCGGCATCGGGCGCGAGACGCACCTGATGATGCTGGACCACTACCAGCAGACCAAGAACCTGCTGTGGTCCTACGACGAGAACCCGAACGGCCTGTTCTGATTCACCGGCGTAGCGTGGGTGGGTGCCAGAGAACGACTCTCGTCAAGGAGGTACACCACCCATGTCCGACCAGAAGAAGCTCACCGGCCGCACCGTCGTGGTCCTCGCCACCGACGGGTTCGAGGACTCCGAGCTGACCTCCCCGCGCGACGCGGTCTCGGACGCCGGGGCGCACGTCGTCATCGCCACACCCGGCGGTAAGGCGATCACCGGCAAGAAGGGCACCGAGGTGCCCGCGGATGCCCGCACCGCCGACGTCGAGGCGGCCACGGTGGACGCCGTCCTGCTGCCCGGCGGGACGTCCAACGCCGACGCGCTGCGGCTCGACGCCGACGCGGTCGCCCTCGTCCGCGAGGTCGTGACCGGCGGCAAGCCGCTCGGCGTGATCTGCCACGGCGCCTGGATCCTCACCGACGCCGACGTCCTGTCCGGCAGGACGCTGACCTCCTACCCGAGCCTGCGCACCGACCTCGTCAACGCCGGTGCCACCTGGGTCGACGAGGAGGCGCACACCTGCGGGGGGCCTGAGGGCGCCGGCACCATCGTGTCCTCGCGCACCCCGGACGACCTGCCCGCCTTCAACGACGCGGTCGTCGCCGCCTTCGCCGCGTCCTGACCCGGTCGCGGGTTACGCCGTCGACTCCGTGGCACCGGCCCACTGGTTGATGCCACGGTCCACGGCCCACCGGTCGATCTCGGCGAGCTCGCCGCCGGTGAAGTCCAGGTTGTCGAGGGCGTCCAGCGAGTCGTCCAACTGGGCCACCGAGGACGCACCGATCAGCGCGCTCGTCACCTCCGGGCGGCGCAGCACCCACGCGATCGCCATCTGCGCCAGGCTCTGACCCCGCGCCTCGGCGACGGTGTTCAGCGCGCGCACCGCCTCGACCGTCTCGTCGGTGAGGAAGGACTCCGACATCTTCCCCGCGCCCAGCCGCGACCCCTCCGGCACACCGTCCAGGTACTTGCCGGTCAGCAGTCCCTGCGCCAGGGCGGAGAAGGCGATCACGCCGAGGCCCTCGTCGGCGCAGGCGGCGAGCAGACCGTCCTCCACCCACCGGTTGAACATCGAGTAGGAGGGCTGGTGGATGGTCAGCGGGGTCCCCAGGTCCCGGGCCACCGCGGTCGCCCGACGGGTCAGCTCGGGGGAGTAGGAGCTGATGCCCACGTACAGGGCGCGCCCGCTGCGCACCAGGTGGTCGAGGGCGGCCACGGTCTCCTCCACGGGGGTCTGCGGGTCGGGACGGTGGTGGTAGAAGATGTCCACGTAGTCCAGGCCGAGCCTGCGCAGTGAGGCGTCGCAGCTGGCCACGAGGTACTTGCGCGAGCCGCCGAAGCCGTACGGGCCGTCCTGCATCCGCCAGCCCGCCTTCGAACTGACCACGAGTTCGTCGCGGTACGGGCGGAAGTCGGACGCCAGGAGCCGTCCCACGTTCTCCTCCGCCGCACCGGGCGGCGGACCGTAGTTGTTGGCGAGGTCGAAGTGCGTCACGCCGCGGTCGAAGGCGCGGCGCAGGATCGCCCGCTGGGTGTCCAGTGGACGGTCGTCGCCGAAGTTGTGCCACAGGCCCAGGGTGATCGCCGGCAGCTGCAGTCCGGAGGTGCCGGAGCGGCGGTAGGGCATGGTGGCGTAGCGGTCGTCGGCGGCCCGGTAGACGTCGGGGAACTCTGCGGTACTCATGCGCGCCGAGGGTACCCGGGATCGTGTATCCTGCGTATCACTTACATTCACCGCATGAAGGAGTTGAGCGTCCACCATGGACGATGGTCCGTGTCCGAGTACCAGGGGTGGCACAAGCTGCAGGAGCAGCCACAGCCACCCGCCCCGCGCAGGGAGCGCACCGGCCTCAGGGGGTGACCGGTGAGCCCGCTGCTGACGTTGCTGCTCGGCATCGTCGTCATCCTGGCCCTCATCGTCGCCAACGCCTACTTCGTGGCGCAGGAGTTCGCGTACATGTCGGTGGACCGGGCGCGTCTGCGCGCCCTCGCCGCCGACGGGGACGCCGCGGCCGGACGTGCCCTGGCGGTCACCCGCAGGACGAGCTTCATGCTCTCCGGCGCGCAGCTGGGCATCACCGTCACCGGCCTGCTGGTCGGTGAGCTGGCCGAACCGATGATCGGCGGCTCGGTCGGGGAGATCCTCGGCGGGGCGGGCACCGCCGCCGTCGCCGCCACGGTCACCCTGCTGGTGGCCACGGTGGTGCAGATGATCTTCGCCGAGCTGTACCCGAAGAACCTCGCCATCGCCGCCCCGGAGCCGCTGGCCCGCGCCCTGGCCCGGTCCACGCAGGCCTACCTGTTCCTCTTCGGCTGGCTCATCGCCTTCTTCGACTGGTCCAGCAACGCGTTGCTGCGCCTGGTGGGTGTGACCCCGGTGGAGGACGTGGACTCCACCGCCGACCGCAAGGACCTGGGACGCATCGTCGCCGACTCGCGCGCCTCCGGTGACCTGCCCCGGGAGCTGTCGATGCTGATCGACCGCATCCTCGACTTCCCCGAGCGCACCGTGGAGCACGCGATGGTGCCCCGGGCGCGCCTGGGCGAGATGGACCCGGGCACCACCGTGGCCGAGGCGCGCGTGCGCATGGCCGGCGGCCACACCCGCTACCCGGTGCTCGGCTCGGTGGAGGACGAGGAGTCCCACGAGGAGGAGGAACGTCTCTACGGTGTGCTGCACCTGGACGACGTCCTCGACCCCGACCTCGACCCGTCCACCACGGTGGCCACGCTGGTGCGTGAGCCGGTGGTGCTGCCCGAGGTCATGGCCCTGCCGGACGCCCTGGTGGAACTCCAGGAGTCCGACAACCGGCTGGCCTGCGTGGTCGACGAGTACGGCGGGGTGTCCGGCGTGCTCACCGCCG
The DNA here is from genome assembly GCF_052377495.1 of Corynebacterium sp. AOP36-E1-14. Taxonomy (NCBI): domain Bacteria; kingdom Bacillati; phylum Actinomycetota; class Actinomycetes; order Mycobacteriales; family Corynebacteriaceae; genus Corynebacterium; species Corynebacterium sp. AOP36-E1-14. Next base: position 14,058 of record NZ_JBQSWV010000015.1, on the reverse strand, counting down.
AGGACTTGGCCGAGGAGCTCGTCGGCGAACTCACCGACGAGCACGACGCCCCCGAGCACCACATCAGTGCGGAGGTCACCACCTCCGACGGTGTGCAGCGCTGGCGTATCGCCGGCGACGAGCACCTCGACGAGGTGTCACGCGTGCTCGACGTGCGCCTGCCCGACGGGGAGTACGAGACCCTCGCCGGGCTGGTCATCGACGAGCTCGGTTCCCTGCCGGAGGTCGGTGAGGTCGTGCCCGTCGCCCTGCCGCGGGACCCGCGTGAGGTCGTCGACGACCGCCCGCAGGACCGCGTCCTGGTCGCCGAGGTGACCGAGGTCGGCAACCACGTACCCACCGAACTGCTCGTCCACCTGGAGGTGAGCGACGATGAGTGACCTCACCGTGGTCCTGGTGACCCTGCTGCTGCTCGTGGGCAGCGCCTTCTTCGTGATGATCGAGTTCGCCCTGCTGGGCGTGCGGCGCCACCGGCTGGAGGACGCGGCGGACCGGAGCCTCACCGCCCGCGCCGCCCTGCGCGGCGTGAATGAACTGACGGTGATGCTCGCCGCCGCGCAGCTCGGCATCACCGCCTGCACCTTCGCCCTCGGCGCGGTGACCAAGCCGGCGGTGTCGGCCTGGTTGAAGCCATTGTTCACCGCCTGGGGCATCCCGGACGGTGCGGCGTACACCGTGTCCTTCGTCCTGGCCCTGCTGGTGGTGACCTTCCTGCACCTGGTCATCGGCGAGATGGCGCCGAAGTCGTGGGCGATCGCCTTCCCGGAGCGCGCTGCCCGTCTGGTGTCCGTGCCGGCGAGGGCGCTGGCGTGGGTGCTGCGTCCGCTGCTGCTGTGGATGAACCGGGTGGCCAACCGCCTGGTGAAGATGTCCGGGGCGGAACCGGTCGACCGGGCCGCCGCGGGCGGGCACGACGCCGCCACCCTGCGCCACCTCGTGGAGCACTCCGCCGAGGAGGGTGCCCTGGAGGCGGAGTTCCAGTCCCAGATCGCCGGCGCCCTGGACCTGCAGCAACGAACCCTCGGTGAGCTGCCGGGCACGCAGGTCCCGCACCTGACGGCCGCGGCGACGGTCGGGGAGGTGCAGGACGCCGCCCGCCGCACCGCGCAGATGCGCGTCCTACTGGAGGGGCCGGACGGTACGTCGACGTCGGTGCTGCACGTGCGCGACACCCTGCCGGAGGCGCGGACGGCCCCGGCCGCCCCGTTGGCCCGGGACCTGCTGGTGCTGCCGGCGTCGATGCCGGTGTACGAGGCGTTCCGCCGGATGCGTGAGGCCAGCGAGCAGCTCGTGGGCGTGAGCGGGTCCGGTGGCGCCGGCGGCACAGGCGGCACAGTCGGCACAGGCACCCTGCTGCCGCGGGTCGTCACGCTGCCGGAGATCCTGGCGTTCGTCCTGCCGCGCGAGGCGGGGCAGGGGCAGTAGCGCCGGCTACGGCAGCAGCGACTCGGGGATGCGCATGCCGATGACCTCGTCGCGGGTCATCGCACCGTCGGCGAGGACCTCGGCGCACACGTAGCGTGCGCGGTCCTCGGGCACCGGGATGCGTCGGGCGTGGCTGAGCACCGAGTTCAACCGGCCGTCGCCGTTGGCCCGGTCCTCGGGGCCGCCCCACGCCTTCCACGCCACGGCGGTGACCAGGGAGGCCAGGGTGATTCCGGTCGGGTCGTACGGCGGGGCGGACTCGTCGGCCGAGCGCGGTGTGGAGGATCCGTCGGTGGCGAACTCGCGGCTGGCCTCGCGGCCCTTGCGGGGGCGTACGTGCAGGTCCTGCTGGCCGATGCCGACCACGGTGCCGTCGGGGTTACGGATCACCGAGGTGTAGGCCACGTTGAGGTAGCCGTCGTCACGCACCCGCTGGCGGATCATCGCGACCATGTCGTCGTCGACCTCGACCTGCAGCAACGCACCGTTCTGCCCCGGGTTGAGGAACTGGAAGGTGCCGGTGCGCGTCCACGCCTCGTAGTCGGAACCCAGACGACGCATCACCAGGGTGCCGAAGAGGATGTCGGTCATGGCGAACAGGGTGCCGCCGAAGGCGGCGTTGTTCGGGGTGCGGGTCATCGGGCTGAGCCGCAGGACAACCTCGCCGCGGGACCAGTCGTCGGCGATGTTGCGCAGCCGGATGCCGGAGCCCGCCAGCGGCGGCCACAGGCGCGTGACCTGCTCCATCCCGCGTGGGGTGGAGAACACGTAGCGGGTGATGTAGCTCTCCACGGAGCGGTAGAGCCGCACCGGGAGGGACCGTCGCCGGCCGGTGCCGCGCCCGGCCTGCTCGGGCGGGGAGTGCGGTGAGTGGGGTGGGGTGGTCGCGCTCATTCCTCGTTCCTTACCGGCAGCAGCCGTTCGGGGATGTGCAGTTCCAGGATCTGCTCGCGGGTCAGTGCGCCGGTCTTCAGCGCCTCGGCCGCCACGTAGCGCGCCTGGTCCTCGGGATCGGGGATACGGCGGGAGTGGCTCAGCGCGGAGTTGAGCTGCCCGCCATGGTCGGACGCATCGTCCTCACTGCCCCACGCCCGCCACGCCAGGGCGGTGACCAGCGACGCCAACGTGATGCCGCGTGGCTCCAGCGGCGGGGCGGACTCCTCGACGCCGCGCGCGGTCGTCGAGCCGTCCTGCGCGGTGGGACGCTGCGCCTCGCGGCCCTTGCGGGGGCGTACGTGCAGGTCCTGCTGGCCGATGCCCACCACGGTGCCGTCGGGGTTACGGATCACCGAGGTGTAGGCCACGTTGTAGTAGCCGTGCTGCTCCACCTTGGAGATGATGTCGTCGATCATCGCGTCGTCCGCGTCGACGAGGAGTTTGGCCCCGTTGCGCCCCGGGTTCAGGTACTGGAAGCTGCCCGTGCGGGTCCAGGCCTCGTAGTCGGAGCCGAGGCGTTTCATCACCAGGGTGCCGAAGAGGATGTCGGTCATGGCGAACAGCGTGCCGCCGAAGGCCGCACCGTGCATGTTGCGGTTCAGCGGGCCGAGTCGCAGGACGACGGTGCCGTGTGACCAGTCGTCGGCGATGCCGCGCACCTTCACGCCGGCGCCGGCGAGCGGCGGCCACACGTCCAGGGAGCGTTCGAAGGCCTGGGGGCCGGAGAAGACCCGCTTCATGACCTGCCCCTGGGCCCGGCGGGCGAGACGTCGTACGCGGGAGGGATTCGTTCGTGAAGTCATAATATCGGTAACACTACATTCCGTGGGAGGTCGGCGAGAACAATTATGTGAACATGGCGGGCCCCGCCGCCCGCGCGTACTCTGAGTTGGTGAAAGGAGAGATTCACATCATGAGTAACTTCACTGTTCCGGGCCTGTCCGAGGGCGACGCCAAGCAGGTCATCGACATCCTGCAGGAGCGTCTCACCGCGTACAACGACCTGCACCTGATTCTCAAGCACGCGCACTGGAACGTCGTTGGTCCGACGTTCATCGGTGTCCACGAGATGCTCGACCCCGAGGTCGACCGTGTCCGTGGTGACGCGGACGACGTGGCCGAGCGCATCGCCGCGCTCGGTGGCGAGCCGGTCGGCACCCCTGATTCGCACGCACCGGGCCGCGACCCGCTGCAGTACCCGATCAACAAGGGCACGGTGCAGCAGCACCTCACCGCCCTGAACGAGATCTACGACAAGGTCATCGTGGACACCCGCGAGGCCGACTCCGCCGTGGACCAGCTCGATCCGGTCACCGAGGACCTGATCGTGGGCCAGGTGCGCGAGATGGAGAAGTTCCAGTGGTTCATCCGGGCTCACCTGGAGGACGGTAGCGGGAACATCTCCTCCGGCGCCTAGCAGGTAGCCGCGTTTTCTCCTGAAGCCGCTGTCAGTCCCAACGGGGCTGACAGCGGTTTCACAGTGTGCGGGGGTGGCGTGGCCAGCGCCGTCCCCTACGCTTGTTCACCGACCTGACCACCTGAGCCGACCAACCGAGCCCCGTACGGAAGAGACCATCTGCCATGACCCCTGCCGCACCGTCGCGCCCCGAGCCCACCAGTGACCCGGGGACGGTGTCGGACACGCTGCCGGGGCAGCTATCTCGCAGGACGCCACGCAGGACGCCACGGACCACCGCAGGACGCACCGTCGCCGGCGCGGCCGCGGCGGTGGGCGTCGTCCTGCTGGTGTGGCAGCTGGTGGGCGTCATCGGGCACGTCAGTTCGAGTTACCTGCTGGACGTGGGCGTGTTCCGCGACGCCGGACGTGCCGTCGTGGAGGGCGGCGGGCTCTACGGCGAGGACTTCGACTCACGTAGCGGTTTCGCCTTCATCTACCCGCCTCTCGCGGCGGCGCTGTTTGTGCCGCTGACCTGGTTCGACGAGAACCTCATGGAGGCGTTGTGGACGGCGACGAGCCTGGTGGCCGCCTGGGGTGTGCTGGCGATGGTCGCCGACCGGCTGCGCCTGTGGCGTCCGCTGCTGGTGGCGCTGCCGATGCTGGGCTTCGCGCTGTGCCTGGAGCCGTTGCAGACGCACCTGATGTACGGGCAGATCAACGTGTTCCTGGTGCTGCTGGTCACCGCGGACCTGCTGGGGTACACGCCGCGGTGGCTGCGTGGTGCCGGGGTGGGCCTGGCCGCGGGGATCAAGATCACCCCGGCGGCGTACGCGCTGGTCTTCCTGGTGTCGCGACGCTGGGGCGACCTGGCGCGTTCGGCCGGGACGTTCTTCGTCACGGTGGCGCTCGGCTGGGCGATGCGTCCGGCGGAGTCCCTGTTCTACTGGACGGAGGAGTTCTTCAACGGCGACCGTGGCGGCCCGCCGGACTACGAGGCGAACCAGGCGTTGACCGGGCTGATCTCCCGCGCCGGGGTGGACGGCGACCTGGCGCAGACGATCATGCTGCCCGGGCTGCTGGTCATCGCGGTGCTGGCGGGCTGGGGTGCCTGGCAGCTGGGCCGGGCGGGGCGTCCGGTGTCGGTGCTGCTGCTGATGGTGCTGGCGGTGAGCATCTCCGCGCCGGTGGCGGTCACGCACCACTGGACGGGCATCATCGTGGCGGTGGGGCTGCTGGTCTCGCTGGTGCTGGGCCGGGAGGGTGCCTCGCGCGACTGGGTGACCCTGGTCGGGGTGTTCGTGCTGCTGGCGGCGAACGTGCTGCCGCGCAACGACGTGAGCGTGGGGGCCACGGTGGAGCCGTACTACCGGGCGTTCGAGGGCAACTGGTTGCTCAGCAACGTGCAGGGTATCGCCGGGATCGTGTGTTTCGTGCTGCTGCTGGTGGCCGCGTGGCGCTGCCGCCCACGAGCCTGAGTAACACCCGTGTGAGTTGTCCCCTTAGTATGTGAGTCGTAACGACCACATCAGACTCAGGGGTCACATGAGCTTCACCGGCCGGGCGTCCGTACTCGCCGCCGTCACCGCCACCGCACTGGTCCTCGCCGGCTGCGCCGGCACCACGCAGGACGCCACGTCCGCCGCGCCTTCCGCCACGTCCGCGCCGGCGGCAGCGTCCGGCACGTCGTCCGAGGCGTCCTCCCCGGAGCCGACGACGGACGCGGCCGAGACCGGGGACGCCGGCGACGGAGCCGACGCCGCGTCCGGCGAACCCGCCGTACAGGACATGGTCGACATGCTCGGCACCCTGGAGGTCAAGGGCCGGGCGCCGAAGACCGGCTACAGCCGCGACGAGTTCGGCCAGCGGTGGAAGGACACCGACCGCAACGGCTGCGACCAGCGCAACGACGTCCTCGCCCGCGACATGACCGACATCGACCGGGAGGGCCCGTGCAAGGTGATGACCGGCACCCTGGACGACCCGTACACGGCGACCACGATCGATTTCGTGCGTGGCCCGGACACGAGTACCGCGGTGCACATCGACCACGTCGTGGCCCTGTCGGACGCGTGGCAGAAGGGTGCGCAGCAGCTGTCGGCTGAGCGTCGCGAGGAGCTCGCCAACGACCACCTCAACCTGCTGGCCGTCGACGGCCCGGCGAACATGCAGAAGAGCGACGGGGACGCCGCGACCTGGCTGCCGGCGAACCGCGCCTTCCGCTGCAGCTACGTGGCCACCCAGGTGCAGGTCAAGGCGAAGTACGCGTTGTGGGTGACCGCCGCCGAGCATGACGCGATCGCCCGCGAACTCGGCAACTGCGACTCGGACGGTTCCGCCGGCCTCGCCCCGGTGGAGGAGGCTCCCAGGCAGGCCGCTGAACCTGCCGCCGAACAGGCCCCGGAGCAGGCCCCCGAGCAGGCCCCTGCCGCCGAGCCGGCGGGGGAGGTCGGCGGTGAGGTGTACTACCAGAACTGCACCGCGGCACGTGCGGCCGGAGCGGCTCCGCTCTACCGTGGCCAGCCGGGCTACCGGGCGCAGATGGACGGCGACAACGACGGCGTCGCCTGCGAGTGAGCCTCGTACCGGCGCCGGTTAGAGCAGCTGCCAGGCTGCGGCTGCGGCGAGCGCACCCACCGCGTTGAGTGCCCAGTGCAGGCCGATCGGGGCGATCACGCTGCCGGTGTGGTGGCGCAGCCAGGTCAGCCCGGCGCCGGCCCCGGCGGTGGCGACGACGGCGGCGCCCACGCCCAGCCACTGTGCCGCCGTCCCGGACCCCAGGAAGGCGGTCAGGCCGGCATTGCTGGCCGTCAGGTTCAGTGAGCTGGCGATGTGCCACAGACCGAACAGCAGCGAACTGCCGAAGAACACCAGCTTCGTGCCGCCCATGCGTGCCAGGGTGCCGTGCAGTACGCCGCGGAACGCCAGCTCCTCGGGCAGGACGGTCTGCAGCGGGATGATCACCAATGCGGCGATCAGCGCGGTACGCAGGCTCGCGTAGGACTCGTTGAAGAAGAACTCCCTGGTGAACGGCATGGCCAGGCCGATGCCGACGGCCAGCACCACCAGGCCGGCCGCGCCGAGACCGTACAGCAGGCCCTTGCCGTGGGTGTGGCGTCCCAGCCCGAGGTCCCGCCAGGTCATCCCGTTCGCGCGGGCGATGACCAACAGGATCGCCACGCCCACCGGGACGGTGGTGGCGACGGCGGCGAGTTGGGAGAAGTGCGCGGTGACGTTGATCACGGCCAGGGCGGTGACGACCGCCAGGACGTTCAGGACGTCCCGCGTGCGGACGCCTCGCGACGGGGCGGCGGCGCGCGCGGGGGTGGCGGTGTCGACAGTGGCGGTAGTGGCGGTGGCACGCCGCCGGAACAGGGCGGACGGGGTGAATCGTGTGGTGGTCAGGCTCATTACAGATCAACGTTATACCGCCCGCGGCATGGTCCGCGAGCTCATCGGCGGGCTGTGGACGGATCGACATGGACTCCGGACGCCACTGCCAGCCAACGGTCAGGGACACCGCCGGGACCCACCCGGGAATGGATTCGGGGGCCGGTGGCGTTAGAGTATGGACACCAAGAATAGACAGATGAGTCTGTCCGTAACCCGTGCAGCGAAGAGAATCAGGAACACGCGCATGTCGACTACACACGACCAACGGAGCAGCCGCATCCCGGGCTGGCTCACCGGGTTCGGCGCCCAGGTCATCGCCGGTCTCGTCATCGGCCTCATCCTCGGCTTCATCGCCCGCGCCCAGGGCGCCGACCTCGGCGAGGACGACCAGAGCTGGCTCGGCACCCTCCTCGACGAGGTCGGCTCCACCTACGTCAGCCTGCTGAAGCTGATGATCCCGCCGCTGATCATCGCCGCGGTGATCACCTCGGTGGCCAACCTGCGCAAGGTCGCCAACGCCGCACGCCTGGCGGTGAGCACCCTGATCTGGTTCGCCATCACAGCCTTCTTCTCCGTGCTCGTCGGTATCGGCGTCGGCCTGGTGATGAAGCCGGGCGAGGGCACCTCGGTGGACGCGACCAGCGCCGCCGAGCCGTCCAGCTCCGGTTCGTGGCTCGGCTTCCTCGAGTCCATCGTCCCGGACAACATCCTCGGCCTGGCGGCCTCCGCCAACTCGGAGGGGGACATCGGCCTGAGCTTCAACGTGCTGCAGCTGCTGGTCATCTCCATCGTGCTGGGTGTGGCCGCGGTGAAGGCGGGCAAGTCCGCCGAACCGTTCCTGGCGGTCACCGAGTCACTGCTCACCGTGGTGCAGAAGGTGCTGTGGTGGATCATCCGCCTGGCACCGATCGGCACCGGTGCGCTGATCGGCCACGCCGTCTCCGACTACGGGTGGGACGCCCTGGGCTCCCTCGGCAAGTTCGTCCTGGCGATCTACATCGGCCTGGCGATCGTGATGCTGGTCATCTACCCGGCGGTGCTCGCGTTCAACGGACTGCCCGTGGTCGGTTTCTACCGCCGCGTGTGGCCGGTCACCTCCCTGGGCTTCATCACCCGTTCCTCGATGGGCGTGATGCCGGTGACGCAGCGTGTCACCGAACGCTCCATGGGTGTGCCCACCGAGTACGCCTCCTTCGCCGTGCCGCTGGGTGCGACGACGAAGATGGACGGTTGCGCCGCGGTCTACCCGGCGATCGCCGCCCTGTTCGTCGCCCAGTTCTACGGCATCGACCTCGGCTTCACCGACTACCTGCTGATCATCTTCGTCTCGGTCATCGGTTCGGCCGCCACCGCCGGCACCACCGGCGCGACCGTGATGCTGACCCTGACCCTGTCCACGCTGGGCCTGCCGCTCGCCGGTGTGGGCCTGCTGCTGGCCATCGAGCCGATCATCGACATGGGCCGTACCGCGGTCAACGTCACCGGTCAGTCCCTGGCTGCCACGGTGGTGGCCAAGCGGGCAGGCATCTGGGACAAGGAGATCTGGGACGCCGCCCAGGAGGGCGGGTTCGAGGCCTCCGCCGGTGAGGACAGCCACCGCGCGCACCTGCCGGAGGACGCTGAGAGCACTGGGAGCACTGAGAACGCTGGGAGCGCCGAGGATCCCGAGGACTCCGAGCTCACCGGTTCCACCGTGCGCGGCTGACCGACAGGCACGCACTACACGCACCGCACCTTGAGCCCTCAGGTCGCCGATCACCCCGATCCGCGACCTGAGGGCTCAAGGTCTCACAGGGGGGGGGGCAGGGGAACCGGGGCAGGGGAACAGAGGAAAGCGGCCAGCTGCTACCCGGTGAGCCGCACCCGCGACCACGCCTCACGCAGCTCCGGCACCGGGTCGTCGACGGTCTCCTCGCCGGCGTCGAAGACCTGGGTGGCGAAACCGTCCCGGTAGGGCGTCCAGCCCGGGTCACCCCGGTGGATGAACTCGCGCCAGCGCTGCTGCATCACCGCCGTCGTCGCCGACATCCGGTCGCGCCCGCCCAGGGCCAGGGCACCGGGGCCGCGTCCGGAGTCGTAGCGTCCGAAGAGGATCGGCAGGTCCAGGGCGTGGGTGGCACCGATGCCGGAGATGTTCAACGACGGTGTCGTCAGGTCCAGCCGGTACATCCAGGCGCGCCCGGACGGGTGCTGGTCGGCCAGCCGCATGGAGGGGGCGGTGAACAGGGCGTCGCCGATGAAGCGTCCGGCGTCCCCGCGACGCCGCCCGCCGGAGTAGAACGTGGACAGCACGTCCGGCCCTCGTTCGTCGTCGATGAGGCCGGCGAAGTCGCGGGTCTGGCCCTGCAACGTCCTGCGCGACACCCGGTTCCAGCGCATCAGCACGTACTCGTCGAGGTTCGTGCCGACGAGCAGCGGCACGTCCAACTGCGCGCCGGGTTCCAGGGGGTGGCGCGGCAGCAGGTCGTCGACGACCGGGGCGAAGGCGCCGGCGATCCCGGCGGCACCCCAGGACGCGGCGTTGAGCTTCTCCGTCAACCAGGCGAGGTCCCGGTGGTCGGCGTCGAGCGGGGAGGCGTCGGTCCGGGTGGCGAGCAGCTCCAGGGCCGCGTCCGACAGCTGCCCTGCCTGGGCGGGGGAGTGCACCATCGCGCCGGCGGGGGACTGGGCGATGAAACCGGCGACCAGGCCGTCCATCCGCGGTGAGGCGCTCAGCGCGGTGACCATCGCGCCGCCGCTGGACTCGCCCATCACGGTGATCCGTGACGGGTCGCCGCCGAACGCCTGGGCGTTGGCGTGGACCCACTCGACGGCGGTGACGATGTCGGACAGCCCGGCGTTGGTCTCGAAACGGTCGGTGTCGAGGCCGTCGGCGTGGCCGAGGGCGAGTTGGCCGAGCATGCCCAGGCGGTAGTTCACCGCCACGTAGACAGCGTCGGTGGCGTTGGCGAAGTACTCGCCGGACAGCAGCGGTTCGCGGGCGGAGCCGTGGATGTTCGATCCGCCGTGCAGGTAGACCACGACAGGACGCTGCTCGTCACCGTCGCGGGGCCCGCCGTGTGGGACGACGACGTTGAGCCAGAGGCAGTCCTCGGAGCCGATCCAGCCGTGGCGGGCGTCGCGCCACTGGCTGCAGTACTCGCCGGGGCGGTCGGCGACGAAGGTCCCGTCCCACGGGGTCTTCGGGCGTGCACGGCGCAAGCGCAGGTCACCGACGGGCGGTTCGGCGTAGGGGATGCCGCGGAAGGCCACGCCGTGGTTCACGGCGTGGCCCCGGATCCTCCCGGTGGTCGTGGTGACGGTCCACCGGTCGGCGACGGTCGTGCGGACGGTGCGGGGTCCCTGGTGCATGCCGACAAGCCTAACGCCCGGCCCCCGCGTGGGGTGGCCGGGCGTTGAGGACGGTGGGTCACGGTGGGCCCGTGAGGGCGGGACTCAGGTCGCCGAGGAGATGAGCGCCCCGTCGGTGAAGAACTCCGCCTCGACCTCGTGCAGGGTCATGCCCAGGGCGTTCTTCGCCTTGCGGACGACCGGGCTGCGGCCCACGGTGGTGACACCGGAGACCTCGGACTCCCCGCCGGAGCGGGAGACAAGGCTGAACACCACGAGCTCCTCGTCCTCGCTGAGCAGGACGAGCTCGTGGTCCGCCGGGGTGTCGGACGGGCCGGGCTGGCCGCTCTGCACCGGTCGGCCGGTGGCGCCGGCGAGGTTGAGCATCAGACCGTACTGGCGCGACCACCCCTTGGACGGGGAGAGCAGGAAGGACTCGGCGTCCTTGCCGGCCAGTGCGGCGCCGACGATGCCGCCGAGCAGGCGGGCGGACCCCTCGTCCTCCGGGAGGTTGACGGTCCCGTCCTCGGCACGGATCTCCACGCAGTCACCGGCGGCCCAGACGCCGGGGGTGGAGGTGCGGCCGAACTCGTCGGTGACGATGCCGCGTCCGACCTCCAGCCCGGCGGAGCGGGCCAGGGAGACGTCGCGGTCGAGACCGACGGAGACGACCATGACGGCCGGGTCGAGTTCACTGACCGCGGCGTCGATCTGCTCGTCGCTGAGACCGCAGCGGATGTCGATGCCGTGCTCGGTGTGGCGCTGGCGCAGCCAGCCGGCCGCGGCGGCGGGCAGGATGCGCCGGCAGATGTCGTCCTGCGCCTCCAGCACCGTGACGCTGGCCTCGGTGAGGGAGGACGCGGCGGCCGCCGCCTCGAGCCCGAGGATGCCCGCGCCGACGATGACGACGTTGTCGTCGGCGGTCAGGCCCTGGAGGGAGCCGCGCAGCGACGTGGAGTGCTCGGGGGTGCGGATGTAGTGGACGTCGCGTCCGGCGGTCCACGCGGTGTCGAGCTCACGCGGGGAGGCCCCGGTGGTCAGCACGAGCTGGTCCCAGGGGCGCTCCTCGCCGTCGACGGTGAGGGTGCGGGCCGTGGTGTCCACGGCGGTGACCTCGCTGGACAGGTGCAGCTCGACGTCCACGTTGTCGGAACCGTCGAAGACCGCGCCGGGCAGGGAGACGTCCTGCGGGCCCTTGCCGTCGATGAGGATGTCCTTGTTCACGGACGGGCGACGGTACGGGCGGTGCGCCTCCCGGGTGTAGATGTCCACGGTGGTGGAGCCGACCGTGTCCCCGGCCGCAGCGAGGAAGGCCTTGAGCGCCGAGTGGGCGGCCACACCGCCGCCGATGACGGCGATGCGCTGGTGGTCGGGTTCAGTCATGAGCAGGATCCTGTCTGTGAAGTCGGTGGTACGTCAACGTGAGGGTGTGCGGCTACTTGCGGCTGATCTGGACCATCTCGAAGTCGGCCTTCGCCGCACCGCAGTCCGGGCACTCCCAGTCGTCGGGGATGTCGTCCCAGAGGGTGCCCGGGGGGAAGCCCTCCGCCGGGTCTCCTTCAGCCTCGTCGTAGATGTACCCGCACTGCAGGCATTCGTAGACTTTGTAGTCGTCCATGGTGAGCTCCTTTCCTGAGCTGGTGTCCGGTGCTGCCGTTGCGGTCGGCACCTAGCTGACCTTGTCGAAGTCGACCTTGTCGCGGACCCCGCAGTCGGGGCAGAACCAGTCCTCGGGGACCTCCGACTCCCAGTCGAATCCGGGGGAGAACCCTTCGGCGTCGTCTCCTGCGTCGGTGTCGACACGGTAGTCACACAGGGGGCACTGGTAGACAGCCACAGTGGTCACCTGTCCTTTCTCTTCTCAATGGTGTGTGCAGTAGGGAACCGCCGCCGGCGACGGCGACGGGTGGGGCAGGGGGACTCGTCAGGCCGCCGGGGCCGGGCCGGCGGCGCCACCGGCGCCGGCGGCGTAGTCGATCGGCTTGCGGTTCTTCGGCCGGGGGATCACGTGGGTGGACGGGACCCCGGGGCCCCTGATCAGGCCGACGAGGCCGGGCAGGAGGAAGAACAGGGAGATCAGGACGAGCCACGGGCTCACGGCGTGTACGTAGGCCAGGCCGTACGCCCCGAAGATGCCCAGGGCCAGTGCCACCGCCCCGACGACGGCGATCACGGTGCAGAGCATGTAGTGCACCTTCGGGTTCGTCATCTTCTGCGGCGGAGCCTGGTTCTCGGGGATGTCGGCCCCGCCGGTCGCGCGGATCGCGGCGATGTCGGGGGCGTCGGACGATGCGTTGTTCGCGGTCGCGGTCATTGGTCAGCCCTCCTTGGTGGCGGCTGCCGGTGCTGCCGTACCCCACTTGGCACGCAGCTTGGCGGCCTTCGGCGGGTAGAGGTTCGCACGCTCGGTGTCGTTGTTGTAGTACTGCATCAGGCGCTTGTCCATGATCTTGAACCACAGGGGCGGGAACGAGGCGACGGCGATCATCGTCGCGTAACCGCCGGGCAGCTCCGGGGCGAAGACGTCCGAACGCAGGGACTGGTAACGCCGGGTGGGGTTGGCGTGGTGGTCCGAGTGGCGCTGCAGCTGGTACAGGAAGATGTTCGTGGTGAGGTTGTCCGAGTTCCAGGAGTGCTCCGGGGAGCAACGCTCGTAGCGGCCGTCCTCGAGCTTCTGGCGCAGCAGGCCGTAGTGCTCCAGGTAGTTGACGAACTCCAGCAGAGCGATGCCGATGACCGCCTGGATCAGCAGGTACGGCAGGATGTTGATGCCGAACACGGCGAGCAGCACGCCCCAGATCAGGACGGTGATCAGCCAGGCGTTGAGCACGTCGTTGTCCAGGTTGAACTGGCCCTTGCCGCCGCGGGCGAGACGCTTCTTCTCGATGTCCCAGGCGCGGGGGATCTGACGGGGGATGGAACGGACCAGGTAGGCGTAGACGTTCTCACCCATGCGCGAGCTGACCGGATCCTCCGGGGTGGCGACCTTCACGTGGTGGCCCTTGTTGTGCTCCACGTAGAAGTGGCCGTAGGCGGGGACCGCCAGGACGATCTTGCCGAGCCAGCGCTCGAAGCTGCCCTTCTTGTGGCCGAGCTCGTGGGCGGCGACGATGCCGATACCCGAGGTCATGCCCATGGTCCAGGCCAGGCCGATCTTGTCGTACCACTCGAGCCCGCCGTAGGTCCACTGCCAGCAGCACAGGATCAGGCTGGCCAGCATGAGCGGGAAGTACAGGTAGGAGATGATCCGGTAGTACTTCGTCTCCTCCAGCCAGGGCACGAACTCCTCGGGGGCGTTCTCGCCGTCACGGCCGAGGACCCAGTCCCCGATGGGGACGATGATGAACACGGCGATGGGCCCGAGGAACCAGGACGCGGAGACCAGGACGTCGGGAGCGTTGATGGCCCGCATCCACTCCACGATGCCCCAGATGATCAGCGGCATGGCACCGGGCACCATGCTGAGGATCCAGGCGTACTTCTTCTTGTCCACCCACTGCTTCTCTTCCGGGGTGAACGACTCTTCTGCGGTGACACCACCCTCGGCGGGTGCTGTCTTCTTGTTTGTTGTCGTCATG